>CAYSNT010000073.1:0-6315 GCA_964432505.1 uncultured Erysipelothrix sp. | reverse complement strand
AGAGCCGATATAGGCTCTTATTTAGGATTTTGAGGATTGCGTGAAATAATGAGCTTCACTCTCTAATACATGTGGAGTGAGCGGTGTCAATAACTCATATCCATCCTTTGTAATCAGCACCATGTCTTCAATGTTGAATCCATTGTATCCTGTGATGTACATGGGATTTTCCACACTTAAGATCATGCCTGCTTCAAGGACTCCTTCTTGATTGGAAGCAATGAATGGGGCTTCAGCTGTTTGTGGACCCATGGAGATGCTGTGACCTAAATGACCACGAACATAGAATGGAAACTCCTTTAGGGTATGTTGATACCCAATGTTGAATAAGTCTTTGAACGATAGTCCTGGTTTAAGGGCAGAAAGCATTTTTTCATGGGCTTCGAGTAAGTTTTGTTTCACCTTCACTAACCAAGGATCCACCTCTGACATCAACCAGCTTCTTGAAAAATCAGTGGTGTAAAACTGAGTTCCCCCATGAACACCACCATCAAACTTCACCACATCCTTGGATGTGATGATTTTATCTGAAGAATACCCAAGCTTGCCTGCATTTTCTCCAGATCCAAATGAAGACCAAGTGGATGGATAGGCCACCCCTGATGAAGACACATGCTGAGAATATAAGGTATACAGTTGATGTTCACTCATGCCTTCTTTAAGATTGTTCGCCACATGATTTAAAGCTTCATCACTGATGCGTATTAAGGTTTTAAACCATGCGATTTCATCCTCTTCTTTAATGATGCGTGCTTGAAGAAAAAGAGGGGACACATTCACGAAATGAACTTGTGGCCACCGTGCTTTCATGGTTTCAAAGAAAGAGACAGGTAAGAAGTCAAGTTCCACACCAATCGTCGCTTCTTGTAGATGATGGGTTTGAATGAGGGTATCCACATGATCAAGTAAGGTGATCATTGACTGAGTGAAGGTTGTGTCTTTGAGTTGATCTTGGGTTCTGTTGCCTACCCATGTGGTGAAACTGAGCACATCAAAATTATCATGATTAAAGGAAGGTGTTTCAAAGTCCATACCAATGAGTGTCGGCTTAACCCCTTCAATGAGCACTGCTGCCGCAAATTGAGGATGACGTGAGACAGTATGTTGATGCGAGGAAAAACCACTCACATAAGCGAAATTCTCAGGGGATTGGGCAAGTAAAGCCTGTATCCCCTTTTCTTTCATCATGCGTTGAATTTTAACTGCTTTTGAGTGCATAAACTCTCCTTTCTAGTACAGAAGTCCTGCTCCTGGTCCTAGTGGTAATCCAAGTAAGAACCAAACAATAAACAGAAGTGTCCAACCAATGAGGAAGGCAATGGAATAAGGAACCATGGTCGTAATGAGTGATCCTACCCCAAACTTCTTATCGTATTTTTGAGTGAAGGCCACTGCCAATGGGAAGAATGGCATGAGTGGTGAAATGATGTTGGTGGAGGAATCTCCAATACGATACACCACTTGAGCCAGTTCTGGAGATAAGCCTAAACGCATGAACATAGGAACAAAGATGGGTGCCATGATGATCCACTTCGCTGAATCCACCGCAATGAAGATATTAATGAAGGCCGTTAACACAATGAAGGCAACGATCAGTGGCAATCCAATGAAACCAATGTTTTGAAGGAAGTTCGCACCTGAGACGGATAAGATAATCCCAAGATTGGAGTAATTGAAAGCACTGACAAACTGTGCCGCAAAGAAGACCAAGACTAAGAAGGAAGCAATGCCACTGATGCCTTTCACCATGACTTCAACTAATTCTTTATCTGAAGTGATGGTTTTAGCTCCAACACCATACAGTAATCCTGGAATGAAGAAGATTAAACTCATGACCGCAATGATGGAAGACATGAATGGGGATTGAAGCAGATTGCCTGTTGGATTTAAAATCGCATTTTCAGGAAGAATAAGCGCAAGCAGTAATCCAACCACTCCAATTAACCCCATGAGCGCAAAACGTAATCCACGTTTTTCATTCAAGGCAATGTCTTCCACTTTGTCTTCATCATCAAAGTGATAGTCTCCCAGTCTTGGAATCACAATCTTTTCTGTAATGATGGTTCCAAGAATTGTTATAAGGAAGGTGGATACCACCATGAAATACCAGTTAGCAGTAGGCAAGACCGTGTAGTTCACATCAATGAAACGTGCCGCTTGGGTGGTGATTCCCGCAAACATAGGATCATTGGATCCAATCAATAGGTTTGCACTCCATCCACCAGAGACCCCAGCAAACGCGGCCGCAAGTCCTGCAATCGGATGTTTCTTGAAACTTTTGAAGATAATGGCTCCTAATGGGACCAACACCACATAGCCTGTGGAAGAAGCAATGTTGGACATCACCCCTAAAAATACCACTGTAGCACTGACTAACGATTGCGGGGTAATGGCTACCACTTTACGCATTAAGGCACTGATTAAGCCAGATCCTTCCGCCACACTCACCGCCACAATAATGGTAAAGACGGTTCCTAAAGCGAAGAATCCAGTAAAGTTAGAAATCACAGTGGTGAAGAGATGACGAATGCCATCCGCATCCAGTAAACTGCGAGCAATAACGGTATTTAAAACCACTTCTTGAGTTTGTGTGTTGATGGTCTCATATGACACACTCACACCAAGTTGAGCTAAAAGAGCGGAAATACCCACAATGATTCCAGTTAAGATCACAAAGAGGGTAATAGGATGAGGTAAACGATTGCCTGCCGCTTCAATGCGATCAAGCCACGTTAATTTAGTTTTCTTTGACATAGGTTTTCTCCTTTATTAATGGGTGTGATGATGGCTTCTTCAACATCGCTCACTGCCCCGATAAAGAAGTTGGTGATGAATCAATAGTAAAATCATACTTTCCTCCTTAGAAAATAAAAAGACTATCCCTCTACATAAGAGGCGATAGTCTCGCGGTTCCACTCTAATTTAACCCACATGGGTCCTCACTCGGATACAATCATATCCTAACGCTGTAACAGGCGTACCTGAACTTATCTACATATCGACAAGTTAGCTCAAAGAGGCATTCACATTGCTTTCACTTAAGATTCTTACACCAGATGAATCTCTCTCTAGAAGTTTCCACAGCGCTACTATTTCTTATCAGTGCTTTGTATAGGAAGTATATTAACCAAGATATCGAATGTTGTCAACACATATGTTTACAGTGAATCATACACCTTGGCATATTGAACACTGGAGAGTGCCCAGCTGAAGTCTTCATTCATCGCATTGCGTTGAACTTGTTCAAATTCACTTGGGTAATGATAATACAAGTACACCGCCATTCTTAACACATGATAGAGATCTGAAATGGAGAAGTCTTTAAAACTAAATCCTGTTCCACTTTGATCACTGCTGTTGTAAGGAAGTACACTGTCTTTGAGTCCTCCCACTTCACGTACCAAAGGAAGGGTTCCATATCGCATCGCAATCATTTGAGAGAGTCCACAAGGCTCAAATAAACTTGGCATCAAGAGTAAGTCACACCCTGCATAGATTTCATGTGCTAAAGGCTCATTGTATCCTGCCACATAAGCTAATCGTCCATAGTATTTTTCAACCATGTGACGGAAACCATGTTCAAGATGCGCTTCTCCTGATCCTAACACAACCAGTTGCACATCCAATCCCATGATGTCAGCCATTTGATCAAGAATCAAATGAATGCCTTTTTGCCAGGTAAGACGTGAGACTACTCCTAATAGTAGGGTGTTTTCACTGCTCTTTAAACCCAGTTTCTTTTGTAAAGCAAGTTTGTTTTTGATTTTGTTATCCAAGGTTTCACTATCAAAATGATAAGGAATGAATGGATCTTCACTAGGATTCCAGAATGTGGTGTCGATGCCATTAAGAATACCATAAAGATCGTATTGTCTTAATCGTAAGACTTCATGAAGGCGTTCCCCAAAAGCCACTCCTAAGATTTCTTGAGCATAACTTGGAGACACCGTGGTGATCTTATGCGCATACACAATGGCTGATTTAAGAAAGTTCACCCCATCATCAAAGCGAATTGACCCATCATTGATGATGTGATCACTGAGTCCTAAACAATCTTTAGCCACCGATAATGGAAATTGACCTTGATATGCTAGATTATGAATGGTAAAGACATGTTTGATGTTTTTGTGGTTTGGATGGTGTTTGAACACGACCCGTGATAGTAAAGGTATCATCCCTGCATGCCAATCATGAGAATGAATGATGTCCACACTAAGATTCACTTTCTCAATGAAGGTTGCACAAGCCAAGTTAAAGAAGGCAAAGCGTTCCCCATCATCAGGATAACCATAATACCCATCTCGTTCAAAATAACCTTGGTGTTGAAGAAAGTAGTAATCAATCCCATCATGGGTTTGTTTGAGGATGGTAGCAGGTTGATGAATGCATGGGGTACTGATCTGAAAACTCACGACAGCTTTAGCATCCTTTAGTTTTGGAATCACACTGCTGTAAAGCGGTAAGAAAATACTAACACGGTAAGTGGAAGATAAGGCTTTAGGCAGTGAGCCCACCACATCAGCCAATCCTCCTGTCTTCACAAACGGTAAACTTTCAGATGCCACAAACAGAATGTGTTTCATGAAATCCTCCTTAGATTGAATCACGTTTGGTTACATACAGTGGTTGAGCTTTTGATCCCTTTAATTCTTTCACATGTTTAATACTAGAGTATTTGTCTAAAACCACATGTTCGACGTGGATGCCTGCTTTAACAATGGTTTGGTGAAGAAGAATGGAGTTAATGACCACAGCCCCTTCTTCCACCACAACACCACGACCTAAGACACTGTTGATGACGGTGCCAGAAATTCTGCATCCATTCGCAATGATGGAATTGGACACAATGGCTTTCTCACAATAAGTGGTCGGTTCAGAGTCATTGGTTCGCGTTAAGATTGGCCAGTTGGAATCAAATAAGTTGCGTAGTAAGACGGGGTTTAAGAATTCCATGTGTGCTTGATGGTACGCTTGCAAGGAATTAATCGCGAACACATGACCACGATATGGAATGGTTTTAATATTTAACGTATCCAGTTCATCGCGAATGATGTCATTGAACCAGTATAACGAAGATGTCTGATATGCTTTCTTAATGAGTTTAATGAGGAGTGATTTTTTAAGAATATAGGTGTCTAAAGAGATCGTACGATTTTTCCCTTTACCTAAGTTTAACCCTAAACCCGTCACCCGTTTATCTTTATCCAAGGTTAAGGTATCACAATGAAGAAACTTTTCTTTCGCTTGATCCGTGGTATGGGACAGGATACTGACATCGGCATTACTACCAATATGAGTGTGTAGCAGTTCTTCAAAGTTAGCGGTATACACCATGTATGAAGACGAGACAATCACATACTCATTCTTATCTTCTTCTAAGAAAGAAAGGTTGGACATCATGGAGAAGATATCGGTGTTGTACACTTTATTGAGGGTTTCTTGTTCACCATAAAGGACACGAATCTTGCCTTTTTTAGAGTTGATGTTGTAGTGTCGACCTGTTCCTAAATGTTCATACACAGGACGTGGTTTTTCTTTCACATGCACATGAATGTGAGAAATGCCAGAGTTTGAAAAGTTTGAAATCATGAAGTCAACTAAGCGATAACGACCTAGAAAGGAAATTGCAGGAATAGGACGATGAGCCGTTAATCCAGCCACATCCACACTTGGATTTTCAAATAAAATGATGCCTAATGCACTAGCCATGGTGTTCCCCTCCGTTCGCAATGAGTTGTATTGGTTGATTTTCTTTGACCACTAGACTTAAGTCTGGGGTCACTTCAGAATGAGGTCCCACAATGACCCTCTCAAGACGGGCTCCTGACTTGATCACTGCATCAGGCATGATGACACAATCCTTCACCACAGCCCCTTCTTCAATGGTCACATTGGTGAAGAGCACACTGTTATGAGCTGTTCCTAACACCACACATCCTTGATTCACATAACAGTTCTTCACATCCGCACTTTCCCCAATGATTTGTGGGAAGGCGTTGACATCTTGGGTGTAAATCTTCCAACTTGGATCACCTAAATCCAGTTCTGTTCGGGTAGAAAGTAAATCCATGTTGGCTTCCCATAAACTATCAATGGTACCCACATCTTTCCAATACCCTTTGAATCGATAAGCAAACAATCGTTTTCCATCATTAATGAGGGTTGGAATGATATCTTTACCAAAATCATGATTGGATTTTTCTAAGGTTAAATCTTCCATAAGGGCTTTTCTTAACAGTTTCCAATTAAAGATATACACTCCCATGGAAGCCAAATTAGATTTAGGTTTTTTTGGTTTTTCTTCAAACTCAATGA
>CAYSNT010000072.1:2068-6417 GCA_964432505.1 uncultured Erysipelothrix sp. | reverse complement strand
GGTGATAAATCCACATCATTAAGATTATAGTAGATGGTAGCATCACCTTGAACTAGATACACATCCAATACTCCATTACGAGCTTTGGTAATGTTAATGAAACGATCTTGATCGACATCTTTTTGAGCCCAATCATTTAAACGAATGATGAAGCCTGCTTCTGATGCTAAAGAGGCATCAAAACTTAATGTAATCACAGACCCAAAATCATCACTACTTGTGATAGGATAAGCAGCCCCTTCGCCACCTTTTGGCCAAACCCAAGCATTCCATCCAGTATAGTTATTATCAAAGCGACGATAGTGAATGTTGAGTTGAATGTCTCCTTCCACAATCACCACTTGAGGTGGAGCATAGTCTTTGTTGTCATAGACAGTGCTATCGCCACTCTTTAAATATGCAATGGCTTTGCCATCCACAACTTCAATAAAACGATCTTCTGGGGTGTCTTTTTCTTCCCACCCATTACGGCGAACAATAAAACCAATTTCTGATGCACTGGTTTCAAATTCAAAAGTCGCAATAAGACCATTTACACCTTCATCGGTGAAGTCAAATTGCTTACCCTCTTTACCTGGTTCCCAAATCCATAGATTCCAACCTTCATAATCACCATCAGTGCGTGCATAATGAATTTCTACACTGATCGTATCGGATGCAAACACATTGAGTGTGTCCATCAATTGAAGCAGTGGAAGCATCATTAAAGCAACAGCCAATGAGAACTTAAATAGCTTTTTGATCATAAAACCCTCCGGACACCATTCTATCATAAAAGCGCTTACATCTCAATTTGAACAATGCATGAAACAAGCGTCATTAATTGGGGTTAAGATGACGCAGAATTGAACCAAAACTGCGTCAAAGTGACTCAACCTATTGAATCCTATTGGGAATGATTTATGATGAGGATGTAACCAAAGAAAGGAGTCACTAATGAAGAAAGTATTACTTATCCTTGCGGTGGTTTTAGGATTAGGTGCTTACTCTGGATATCAAATCTTCGCGGCAGAAGACATTGTGGATGATTTCCCAACGAGTGAAACATTACAATGTCCAATGCATCAAGATGGAACCTTCACACGTTCACAAATGCGTGGTAGAATGGGACAAATGATGAATGGAGTAAGACGTCAACGACTAAATCAAGACAATCGTACTCCAAGAGAAGATTGTCCTTGTTTAGACGATTCAGATTCTGAATAAAAAAAGGGTTGGAACATCATGTGTTCCAACCTTCTTTTTATCGTTCAAACATCTTCACTAAATCATAACCTGCATCATCAATGATGGCTTTAAGTTGATTTTCTTCAAAAGGACCTTCACCTTCTAAGAAGGCCACTTTCTTCGCTAGATCAACGTTAACTGCTGTGTTTGGATACGCTTCTTCTAAAGCGGTTTGGACGCGACGCACACAATGATTGCACGTCATATTGTTGATGAGTAGTTCTACTTTCATATTGTTCTCCATTTAAATTGTTTAAGTCTTAAGGCATTGGTGACAACTGAGACCGATGAGAATGCCATCGCTGAGGCAGCAAACATTGGATCTAAGAGTTGTCCACCAAAAATATACCATATTCCTGCAGCGATCGGTAGACCTGCTAAGTTATAAGCAAAGGCCCAGAAAAGATTTTGTTTAATGATTCGGATGGTTTGTTTGGATAAGGCAATGGCCTTAGGAACATCCATAAGGGATGACTTCATCAAGACAATGTCTGCTGATTCAATGGCCACATCACTGCCTGAACCAATCGCAATACCCACATAAGCACTGCTTAAGGCGACCGCATCATTGATACCATCTCCAACCATGGCTACTTTGTATCCTTTTGAAGTGAGATCATTGATGACATCTGCTTTCATGTCTGGAAGCACTTCTGCTACCACATCATCTAACCCCACTTGATGTGCAATGGCTTGTGCAGTTCGCAGATTATCTCCTGACAACATCATGGTTTTAATACCTTGTTTGTGTAAAGCTGCAATGGCTTGTTTGGAGTCAGGTTTTAAGGTGTCTGCCACAAAGAAGATGGCTAAGACATGTGTTTCATTCATTAACATCAGTGGGGTATGACCCAAGGCTGTAGAGGATGCCATTAACTCATCTTGATTATGGTTTAATCCTAATCGTTTCATGAGTCGCTCATTCCCTACATAATATAATGTATCATGAATCACCCCTTGTAGTCCTTCACCGGCCAATACTTTAGCTTGAGTCACTGAAGATAAATCAAGTTGAAGTGAAGTTGCATGATCCACAATCGCTTTCGCAATCGGGTGCAATGAATCTTTTTCTAAACTTGCACTGATGGCTAACGCATCATCTAGTGACATGGATGATAAGACATGACCACTCATGAAGCTAGGATGTCCTGTTGTGATGGTTCCTGTTTTATCAAACACAACCATGTCAATGTGATGTGCTTTTTCTAGTGCGTCTCCACCTTTAATCAATACCCCATGCGATGCCCCTACTCCACTGGCCACCATGATGGCGGTGGGTGTGGCTAATCCTAAGGCACATGGACAAGCAATGATCAAAATGGAAATCATGATGGTGAGGGCAAAGGGTAAAGTTGCCCCAAAGAGTAACCAAAGCAGGGTTGCCACAGCCGCATAGAGTAAGACGGCTGGTACAAAGATACCTGAGATCACATCGGCTAGTGCAGCGATAGGAGCACGTCGTCCTTGGGCATCTTCCACCAGTTTCACAATCTTCGATAAGGTGGTGTCTTCACCCACACGTGTGGCTTGATAGGTTAAGGTACCATTGGTGTTGAGTGATCCAGCAATAAGCAAATCATTCACCATTTTCTCTTGAGGTAGTGATTCACCACTGATTAGACTTTCATCCATGGCAGCAGCCCCTGTGAGGATGACCCCATCCACTGCAATCTTTTCACCTGCTTTGGAAAGTAGAATATCGCCTACACTCACTTCTGAAAGAGGTAGCGTCATCACTTGACCATTCACAATCACATTAGCCACATCAGGCTGTAGTGCGATGAGTTTAGCAATCGCTTCACTGGTTTTACCTTTGGCTTTCGCTTCTAAGGTTTTACCAAGTAGCATCATCATCAAGATGACCGCAGCAGTTTCAAAGTAAAGTTGTTCAACCATACCATGACTTTGAGTGATCCAGGTATAGAAGAAAGCATAGACCCCATAACCAAAGGCAGCACTGACCCCAATCGCAATAAGGCTATCCATGTTTGGAGAGCGATGCCATAAGGTTTTAAATCCTTGGACAAAGAATTTTCGTCCTGCCCACATGACAGGCAAGGTCAATACCAGTTGGAGAGTCACATACCACGTGGCTTCTTTATGAGGATCAAGAAACCAAGGTAAATCAATCATTGAATCCATAAGCACCATGTGTGTCATTGACACAACCGCAAGAGGAAGGGTGAAGATGAGTGCTAGGATAAAGCGTTGACGCATTTGAAGATAGGCTTTAACTTTCTCATCCAAACGAGCTTGAGGAGCTTCGTTCACAATCTCTTTTGGAGTATAACCAGACTTAATGATACTGGCTTTTAAATCTGAGGTTTTCAGCAAGTTAGGATCATAAGTGATGGTGGCTTTTTCACTGGTTAGGTTCACATACACTTCATGAGTTCCCTCAAGTTTGTTTAAACCTCGCTCAATGGCACTTGAGCATGCACTGCATGTCATGCCTTCAATTGGAATAGTGATGGTTTTTAGACTTGAAGTCACTTTACTGGCTTCATAACCGAGTTTTTCAATGGTCTTTAAGATGGCTTCATCATTAACATTCCCTTCCACAAACAGCTGCTCGGTTGCATAGTTGACCACCACATTCTCCAAGTCAGGAAGTTTCTTCACTCCCTTTTCAATGGCCATAGCACATGATGCACAGGTCATTCCTTTTAAATCATAAGTTTGTTTCATTACTTCACCAACTTTCTAAGTGTTTGAATGGTCGATTCGACCCCACTCATGTCTCCTGATTGAATCTCACCCACCACACAATGGTGAATGTGATTTTCTAATAACATAAGCCCAATCGCTTTTAAGGCACTACGACTGGCTTCAATTTGATTTATGACATCATCACAATACACTTCTTCTTCAATCATCTTACGAATCCCACGCAGCTGCCCTTCAACTTTTGAGAGTCGATCAAGCAGTGGTTTATTCTTTATCGATGCATCCAGACTAGCATGCTTCATAAGCACCTCCTATACCCTATTGGGGTATCTACTGTCACAGTATAACCTACCCCCTAGGGGTATGTCAAGGGAGTAAATAAAAAAGTGGTTACCCACTTTCAATTATTCTAGTTTTCCAACAACACGTAGTCCTCTTAAGACTGTTCTTCCATG
>CAYSNT010000072.1:0-1968 GCA_964432505.1 uncultured Erysipelothrix sp. | reverse complement strand
TCAATTATTCTAGTTTTCCAACAACACGTAGTCCTCTTAAGACTGTTCTTCCATGTGGTGATCGCTCAATGGCCTCTGTATGATCTGCTCCTGGGGTTAAACCTTGATGTCCACCATTCCAAGCGGAAACACCAGTCACATCATACACTAATCCATCAACCGCAACATACGCTGGTTGTCCATTTTCACCATTAAACGTCGCCAACGCTTCTAAACTAATGACCTCTAATTCCTCAGCTGGAGGATTAGGATTGGTTGGGTTCCCTGGAGTGTTTGAGGTGGATGGAGCGCATCCTAAGAGTACAATGCTTAATCCAAGTGCAATGACTAATCTTTTCATAGGGTGTCCTCCTGATGTCATTGTGGAGAAGCGAGAAAAAGGATGCAACTAGAATGCTTTGCAAACAGAAAAACAGATGATTGTCTACTTTTTCTTGACTTTTATACACATTTTTCTTAAAAAAAGCATATTTTTATCAATATTAAACCAAATATATAGAGAAACGGTTAGTTTTTTGTGTAAAATGTACATATGAACAACACAAACCATACTCAAAAACTAACCAATGAGGTAAAAATGAGGTATCCAATCCACAGATACAAGGATGTAAGTCAGGATCAATATGAGTTTGCTTCTGTATTGCAACCTTATTATTCAAGGATTGATGCCATTGCATTACAACATCACCAGTTTATCAGTGTGATTACACCTGAATTTTTAGTGTTTGTACTCTTTGATCATCAACGTGAACGGTGGTGTATTGGTCCTTTCTTAATTAGTACTGTTGAGATGGCCAACAAGAAATTAAACTTTAGTGATTTATCAGCCTTGGAATCACTAAAGCAAGTAAATATCAATCAAATCAAAACCATTGCTTCCTTTATCATTTCATTTGTAAAAGGTGACGTCGATGACTTTGAGCAAATCAATCTTGGCGATAACCTAGACTTGTTTCTTGAAGATCAAAGAGTGGTTACACCACGTCATACATCCATTTATATTAGTGAGACTTTAATATCGCAATTGAAGGATTTAATGATTACAGGCAATGTTTACGAAGTGAGAAGTTTTGTTAGTCATTTTGATATGGTAGCATTAGAAAACATCATTCATGGACATTCTCTTCGTTCCATCAAGAATCATATCATTTCATATATTTCAAGATGCAGCTTCATTGCGATGAATGAAGGTTTAGATTATGCCCATATGATGAAAGAAGCGGATGAGTATGTGTCTCGTCTTGAAACCTATTACACCTATCAAGACAGTGTTAATGTCTTGAAAGAAGCAACAATACGTTTCACTCAACTCATCTACGATTTTAAACAAGGTCAATACTCCAAGTACACCAAGTATGTCATTAAAAAGATTTATTCTAATTACAATCAAAACTTAACCTTAGCTGGTTTTGCAAACGAATTAAAGATAAGCAGTTCTCATTTGTCTCGTATTCTATCTTCAGACACGCAGCAATCATTTCATGACCTGCTAAATAGTTATCGAGTAGAGAAAGCGAAGGAGTTGCTTAAGGAACCTCAAAATAACATTGCGACTGTGGCTCATCATTGTGGGTTTTTATACCAAAATCATTTTACACAAGTCTTTAAAAAGCATACGGGAATGACTCCAAAAGAGTATGTTAAATCGGTTGCTCCTGTATTACACATGAATCCTCAACACTAACAAGCCTTAGGGCTTGTTTTCTTTAAATGGCATTAAAAAAACCTATGTTTCCATAGGTTGATAGTTCACTGGCGGAGAATGAGAGATTCGAACTCTCGGTAGCTTGCACTACGCCACCTTTCCAAGATGGTGCCTTAAACCGCTCGGCCAATTCTCCAGTGCCTTCTTATTATAACAAATTTTCATGTCTTGTCATCCCTTTTTTGTATGTTTTAGTAATTCGATACCCTCAACTGTAGGATGTGTTTTAATGATTTGAGTCATGGCTTGTTGGTAAGCTTCTG
>CAYSNT010000071.1:0-6427 GCA_964432505.1 uncultured Erysipelothrix sp. | reverse complement strand
TCCAAAAGCACCTAAGCGTTTTCCACTCATCATGTCTGGTAAGTATTTTTCTTTAATTGCATCACTACCATAAGCAATGATTGGATAAATGCCTAAAGAGGTGTGAGCTGACAGGATAACTCCAGTGGAAGCACATGCTTTAGAAAGTTCTTCAACTGCCAAAATGTAAGCTAATGTATCCGCACCAGCACCGCCGTAGGTGTTGTAAGGGATACCCATCATGCCATGAGCAGCTAATGCTTTAACCGTTTCTTCTGGAAAACGATGATTTTCATCAATTTCAGCTGCAATCGGAGCAACATACTTTTGAGTAAACTCACGCATGAGTTGTTGTGTTCTTAAATGCTTTTCACTTAACATTATTTCTTTCCTTTAGGTGGCATGATTTCAGCCACTCCTTTGACCACCACAGTCCCGTCTTGGTTATAAGCGGTTGTTTCTAAGGTGACACGATTTTTTTCTTCATTGAGTTCAACAACTTTTACTTCAGCTTTGATTTCATCATTCATGTAAACAGGGGCCATGTATTTAATGCTTTGGCTTAGATAAATGGATCCTTGACCAGGAAGTTGAGTTCCTAATATGGTTGAAAATAAAGATGCTACATAATGACCATGAGCAATACGATGTTTAAAACGAGTGGTTTGTGCATACTCTTCATCGAGGTGAATTGGGTTCTCATCCCCACTCACTTTAGCAAATAATCGGATATCCTCATCGAGGATTTTCTTCGTCATGACGACAACATCACCAACATGTAATTCTTGAATGCTTTTACCTGGTTCCATAATATCCTTCCTTTCAATATGAATGTTAATTCATGTTCCATTTTATACCTTGTGAAATTATTGTCAAGTAGGTAACGATTATTTCGTGAATAAAATAACAAATGCTTTTTTTCGACATGGAAAATGATTTAAAAACATACTACTTTACGTCCACTCTGTGACAATTGTTCCAAGATTGTGAAATGTCATCACGTTTGTTTTCGTGGTTTTTGACAACTAAAAAAGAACCTTGCGGTTCTTATTTTAGATTTGATGTTGAATAAGTTTAATGATGTCTTCAACACTAGTGACTCGACCATATGAGACCATCTTCTCATCAATCACAAGTCCTGGAGTTTTTAAAATGCCATACAAACTGTATTGTTTTGGATCTTTGACTTTTTCAAATTCCGCTTCCATCCCTAACTGCTTAATCGCCTCTCTCGCATTAACTTCAAGCTTTTCACAATTAGCACAACCTCCACCTAATATTTTTATGTTCATGGGTTCCTCCTTTATCTTTCCCAATAGATTTTCATTTGATTGAGCATATCTTCATTGATGGACATCATTTTACGATTACCCTCTCTGGTTTCATCAATGAGTCCGCATTCCTTCAGTTTACGTAAGTGAAAGGATAAGGTTGGTTGACTGATGTTCAGTTCAAGCACCTCTGAAAATTCACAAGCACAAAGTCGTTGCTTTTTAAGTGAGTTATAGATGTTGAATCGAATGGGATCCCCTAATGCTTTAAAGCACTCGATTAATTGTTGATTCATAATGCTCCTTTCTAAGACTGATTAAGATGCTTCTCAATCAATGACACAATCTCTTTAATGGAGTACAGTTTCCCTGAAGAGATCAACTTTTCATTGATGACTAGTCCTGGGTTTGCCAGCATGCCATAAGACATCATAACACTGAAATCAGTTACTTTCTCGACACTTATAGTGTAATGAAATTGTTTTACTGCTGCAACCACTCGCTTTTCTAATGCATCACAATTTCCACATCCAGACCCAAAAATTTTGATGTTCATTGCTTGTCTCCTATAAGAAGATATTGAATACATATCCTATCAGTAAAATACCTAAGGAGACGTATGTGACAAACAAAATCAGTAGCTTTGTTTTAACAACATTCTTCAACATGATGATGCTTGGCAAGCTTAAAACTGTCACACTCATCATGAATGCTAAGACTGTCCCAATCCCGACCCCTTTTGCCACCAATGCAGTCGCAATGGGTAATGTCCCAAACAACGACGCATACATTGGAATTCCAACTGCTGTGGCCAACAAGACGGAATACCATTTATCTTGACCTAAGACAAGCAAGATCCACTGTTCAGGAATCCAGTTATGAATAGCTGCACCAATGGCTACCCCTACAATGACATACACCCATGTTTTCTTAAAGATATCTAGGGCTTGTTCCACAGAGAACTGGTGTCGCTCTTTTCGAGTCAGTTTCTGTTCATCCAATTGAACCATGACATTATTATAAACAAACGGTTCAACATGTTTTTCCATTTTTAATGATCCTATAACCCATCCCCCAACAATGGCTAAAGTCATGCCTGTCAAAACATAAATCATCGCAATTCTAACTCCAAAGAAGCTGGAAATGAGTAAAACAGAAGCAATGTCCACTAATGGTGAACAAATCAGAAAAGAGAATGTCACTCCTAAAGGTAGTCCTGCATTGGTAAATCCAATGAAGAGCGGAATGGAAGAACATGAACAAAATGGAGTTAAGGTTCCAAACAATGCCCCTAAGAAGTTACCAAACAAGCCTTTGACATTCTTCAATGCTTCTCTGGTTCGCTCAGGTGGAAAATAACTTTGAATATAGGATATCCCATACACAATCACAACAAGAAGGATGTAAATTTTAATCACATCATAAATAAAGAAATGAATGCTTGCTCCGATACGATCATTTAAGGACAAACCAAAAACATTCACCACAAGCCATTCCACTCCATCATATAGCCATTGCATTTTTAGAAACTGATCATTGAACCACGTAAGCATCGTTATTCTCCTCATCTTTACACTGCTATTGTAACTCTATATTGATATTTGTCAATATAGATTTTTATCAATATATAAAAACACCTCATAGGAGGTGTTCAATATCATATTTTTAATGCTTCATTCAGTGTCATTTGCAAATGATCCAAGACATGACGATCTAAACCCAATACCCCTTCAAGTGGATCTTTAATTCTTATGGTAGAATATTTGCTCTGACCCATGGTATGAAACCCTAAGAGTTCCACTTTCTCAACATTAGAGATCGATTTAATCTTATTGGCTAATGAGAGCACATGTTCAACACTATCATTCATTTCTGGCACAATCACATGTCGAATCCACAATGGTTTTTCTAACTTCTCACACGCTTGTATGAATGCCTGTGTTGTGGAAGGTTTGACTTGTGTCATACGCTCATAATCCAAATCATCAATCCCCTTAATGTCCAATAGAACCAAATCCACACAGTTAAGGATGGGTTCAAAGGTGGAAACGACACCCACACCTGCTGTGTCCAAGACCGTGTGAATATCATTCTCTTTGCATGCTTTCAGCATCTCTAAGAGAAATTGACTTTGAAACAACGGTTCACCTCCACAAAACGAAACACCACCACCGTGATTGAAGTAGGGTTTCATTCTTAAAATGACCTTCATTAGTTCATCAACAGTATACTCTTTTCCTGCTTTCCCTTCCCACATGTCTGGGTTGTGACAATACACACAGCGTAGTGTACATCCAGAAAGGAAGACAACGGTACGGACTCCAGGACCGTCCGCTGTCGCAAACGTTTCAATCTTACTGACAAATCCCTTAGACGGATTCATGGAAGGTTCTAGAGATGACTTCTTTCTTTTGAGCTGGAGTTAATCGAGCAAAATGAACCGCATACCCAGACACACGAATTGTTAGATGAGGATACTTTTCAGGATGTTCCATCGCATCAATGAGTTTAGCACGATCAAGCACATTCACATTCAGATGATGGGCTTTCTGATTAAAATAACCATCCATGACATTCACAGCATTTTGAATCTGTGTTTCTAAATCATGACCTAATGCTGAAGGTACAATGGAGAAGGTGTTACTCACCCCATCCATACACACCTCTTCATAAGGAATTTTAGCCACAGAATTCAATGACGCTAATGCACCTGATTGATCACGACCATGCATTGGATTGGCCCCAGGAGCGAATGCTTCACCTGCTTTTCGACCATCAGGTGTAGACCCTGTTTTCTTACCATACACCACATTAGAAGTAATGGTTAAGACGGATAGGGTATGCTTAGCCTGACGATACAATGGATGACGTTTGAGGTATCGTGAGAAACGAGTAACTAAATCGACAGCTAGCTCATCAACTCGATCATCATCATTTCCAAAGCATGGGAAATCGCCTTCAATATTGAAGTCAACAGCTAACCCCTGTTCATTACGAATCGGTGTTACCTTCGCATGCTTAATTGCGCTTAATGAATCCGCTACTACACTAAGACCTGCCACACCAAAGGCCATTAATCTTTCAACATGTGTATCATGCAAAGCCATTTGAGCTGACTCATACGCATATTTATCATGCATGTAATGAATCACATTCATGGTTTGAGTGTAAAGTTTCGCTGTTCTTTGCAGTATATCATCAAAGTTTTTCATTACTTCTGTGTAATTCAGAACTCCCTCTTCGAGTTGAGGAACATCATGAAACATGACTTTACCACTCAACTCATCCACGCCACCATTGATCGCAAGCAACAAGGCTTTACCTAGATTGGTTCTTGCCCCAAAGTACTGCATGTTTTTCCCAATCGTCATGGCACTGACACAACAGGAAATACCATAATCACATCCAAAGAGTGGACGCATAATATCATCATTCTCATATTGAATCGCCCCGGTTTCAATGGACATACGGGCACAATACGCTTTAAAAGGAGCAGGTAAAGACTCACTCCAAAGAATGGTCATGTTTGGTTCTGGAGCTGGACCTAAGTTGGTAAGGGTATGTAAATATCTGAATGAGGTCTTTGTAACTAAAGAGCGACCATCCACTCCTATACCACCAATGGACTCGGTGACCCACGTTGGATCTCCCGCGAACAGTTCATCATATTCAGGTGTTCTTAAATGACGCACTAAACGAAGTTTCATGATGAATTGATCAATGAGTTCTTGCGCTTCAAGTTCAGTGATCAGACCTGCTTTTAAATCTCTTTCAATATAGATATCTAAGAATGAAGCCGTACGACCCAAAGACATCGCAGCCCCATTGCTTTGCTTCACAGCCGACAAGTAAGCAAAATACAGCCATTGAACCGCTTCTTTTGCATTGTTTGCAGGAGCTGAAATATCATATCCATACGTTAATGCCATAGCTTTCATGTCTTCTAACGCACGCATTTGATTAGCAACTTCTTCTTTAAGTCGCATCCCCTCTTCCGTAGAGATGTCCAATGTCTTATGATCGTTTTTCTTGGCTTGAATGAGAGCATCTACACCATACAATGCAACACGACGATAATCACCAATGATACGACCACGACCATACGCATCTGGAAGTCCTGTCAATAATCCTGTGGAACGTGCAGTGAGCATCTCTTTGGTATAGACATCAAAAACACCTTGATTATGCGTCTTGTTCCAATCCTCAAACGCTTCTTTTAAATGGGTTGGTACCTCTCTTCCATATGTTTTTAAAATGGATTCTACCAGTCTAAATCCTCCATATGGATTAATGATTCTTTTCAGTGGAGCATCACTTTGTAACCCTACAATGACTTCATCTTCTTGAAGAATATAACCAGGTTTAAAATGATTCACTCCCGAAACATGGTCTAAATCAATGTCTAAAACACCCAATTTAATCTCTTGGGCTAGTAAGGATTCACATTTCTTCCATAAGCGATTTGTCTTAGGCGATATTGGAGCTAAGAAGGATTCATCTCCTTCGTAAAGGGTTAAGTTAGTCTGAATAAAGTTTTCAACATCAATGCTTGTTTGCCAAGGTCCAGATGCGAAATCAAGAGTTGTTTTCAATACGTCTCCTCCTTTGAAGATAATCATATTGTATCATCCATAAGAAAAGAACTCTAACACTTTTGAGATGGTAGCGTTTTCAAGTGTTCATTCACACATTTATTGTGATTTAACTCACAATAAATCAAACAAGTCTAAAAAAAACCATCATTAATGATGGTTCATCTGATTTCACTATTCTTTAGGAAAGATCTTCTCTAGTGGTCTACCTTTTGCACATTCATCCACCAGTTTATCAAGAATACGGATGTGTCGCATCAAAGGATCTTCAATGGTTTCAACTCTAACACCACAAATGTTACCTTTAACACGATGAGCTAATGGATGAATATGAGGAGCTTTTTCAAAGAATTCACGGTTGGTGCGATGATCATTCAAAGCTTCCTTTAAAGTATGCTTATCATACCCCGTATGCCAATAAATGAGTTCATTAAGTTCTTCTACACTGCGACCTTTGCGTGTTACTTTCGTAACGTAGAGTGGATAAATGGAAGAAAAAGCCATATCAAAAATTTTATGATGCATACACCCTCCTTTAAAACTCTCTTTCAAAGACAAGTTCAATGTAGTCAGCAATGCCTTGTG
>CAYSNT010000070.1:0-6437 GCA_964432505.1 uncultured Erysipelothrix sp. | reverse complement strand
CAATCCAACACATGATGATCATAAAGTATTTTTGCTCCATTAAAGTTATCTGAGATAAATGTAATGAGCGTGTCTTTCGGTAGTACTAAAGGTGTTCCTATGGATTGATAGGCTTTGTGATGAATTCCAGAAATTTCAGTAAGTTGTAAAACATCAAGTCCTGGCGCAATGATCGCTCCTTTGATAGAGCGATTATAGGCCGTTGATCCTGCTTGTCCACTTACACAAAATCCATTTCCTCTAAAAATTTCCATCATTTCTTGATTAATGTAGACTTGAATTTCTTGAGTTCTCACAATATTCTCTATTCTTATTTCGTTAAGAGCTTCAAGAGTTGTAACAGATTGATCTTCAGTGATGATGGCTTCTATTAATGGTGTACTTTCTATGGTTGGAGTTGAGTTTAATAAGTATTCAATGAGTACATCTACTTCTTCTGCTTCAAAATCAGTAAAAAATCCTAATGTGCCGGTATGTAGCCCAACAAATACCACATCATCATAATGTTTGAATTTATGAACTGCATGAAGAAAAGTACCATCTCCACCTACTGAGATGACACATTGAGGATGTTTAGCATCAATTTCCTTGTTGTGAAGTTCTAATGCTGTTTTTATTTTTTGCCCAAGGCGTTTTGATTCTTGATCTTCTTTTTCGACAATATAGAACCGTTGCATGGCAATAACTTCCTTTTTAGATGATGTTATTGTATCATACCAATAGAAGGTTGTGGTTATGGAAAAATTTGCAGAGATAGAATACAAGACATTTGTTAGTAGTGATGCTGCTAGTGCTTTGTTAGCTCAAGGAGTCTTTACACAAGGTCAATTACAGACAAATTTTTACTATGACACAAAAGATCACTATTTCACTTCTCATCGTGGTGTTTTACGCATTAGAGAGAAGAATGGTCAGTATAGGTTTACAGCTAAATTAAAGAAAGACACTCATGTGGATGAGTATGAATGTGACGTATTAGATAATATCATCTCAACTGGTAAGATCATTGAATTTACAAAACAATTTACTTCCAGTGAGGGGTTTGATTATCTAGGTAAAACAACAACCTATCGTTATTCCTATCAAGATGAATATGGTGTTTGGTGTTTGGATTTCAATGTATTTAAGTATACTTCGGACATAGAAATCGAATATGAATTACATGAAGGATTTGAAGATGCGAAAAGTCATTTCCTTGATCAGTTAAAGATATGGGGTATTGAATATAAACCAAGTGAATCAAAATTTCAACGCTTAATGAAAGAAAAGGATAGTACAGATTGATTAAAGTGTACTATCCTTTTGATTGAAGTAAAGGTCTAAATCAATGCAAGCTTGTTTCTTTTTTTCATCCCAGTCCCTTGAGTATAGATATAGCTTTACATCTGAATGGTGGGTTTGACAGAATTTTCTAATAAGACTTGCTTTGGCTAGTGTTGCATAAAATGCTTCTTCTTTTATGGATGGTGAAATTGGTATAACACACACTTTCTTATCACGATGATAAAAAACACCTTTGACTTCTTTCACTGATTTGTAGTCTGGGAAATCTTCTATAAATTGCTTGTGATGTTTTAATGTACTTGTTAAGGTTGGGAAATACTCATAAACTTGGTGTGAAACAACTGTTTCAATGTAATCCAGATCAAACGTTGACTCGTTAAGTTCGTCATCTAAAGCTGCTTGCCAAGTGCTAATGCCTATTTCTTTTGCCTTGTCTAATACTTTCAAGGTTAAGTAAACCCCTTCTTTATCTAAATACATGAAACTTTCTAAATTCCTTGATACTGTCCCATCAATTTCTGATAAGTAAAGTGGTCCATTAAAAAATACGACTTGATCTAAATATAATCCATTGAGTGTTTTAGGTAGAGTGTTGAGTTTGGATACTTTCTTTATGGCTTCTTTAAAATCATTTTCATTCTCATATCCATTGTATGTTCCATACATTTTCCACATTTTAGAAACACTGCATGAAGTTGTATGGGAAAGCTTTCCATACCCAACTAATCCTTTTTCTCTGGTTTGAGGATGTTCACTCCCTTTGGCTAAGAAAAACAGATAGTCACCTTGTTTGAATTTTGTAAATTGCTTTGCATTTGTGAGTCTCCAAAAATTCATCGTTTGATGACCAAAAAGTCGATGGTAATCAATCATTTTCATGTCGCAAATGTATGCAATTGAAGCCATTAGAATAACCCTACAATATGACCTAACTCGTCAATATCCATGTTTTCTGCTGCAGGTATTTTTGGAAGGCCTGGCATCGTCATAACATCGCCTGTTAATGCAACAACAAATCCAGCTCCAGCAGAAATGCGAAGCTCTTTAATTGTAATATCAAAATCTTTAGGTCTTCCTAATTTTTTAGGATCATCACTAAGAGAGTATTGGTTTTTTGCCATACATACATTCAAGTTGTTGTAGCCCAGCTTGTTAATGATTTCTATAGCTTCTTCAGCTTGTTCACTGTAAATGACAGATTTTGCGCCATAGATGGTCTTAGCAATGGTCTCAATTTTCTCTTTTATTCCATGAACATCTTTCAGAAGTGGAGAAAACTGACTTGGTTTCTCACATTCATGCACCACAGCCTCAGCTAAAGCGACGGCACCTTGTCCTCCTTTAGCCCATGATTCATTGATTACGGCTGTGACACCTTGCTTTTTGCACCAATCTAACAGTGTTTTGAGTTCATCTTGGGTGTCAGTGTTAAAACGATTGATTGCAACAACAACAGGAACTTTATAATGAGCTAAATTTTCTAAGTGTTTTGCTAAATTTTCTGTTCCCTTAAGCAATGCTTCTATGTTTTCTTGACCTAATTCTTCAAATACGACTCCACCATTCAACTTCAATGCACGAACGGTTGCAACTAAAACAATTGCATTTGGTTTGATGTTTGCAACATCACATTTAATATCCATGAATTTTTGTGCGCCTAAATCTGCTCCAAACCCAGCTTCAGTAACCACATAATCTGCAAGTTTTAAAGCAAGTTTTGTCGCAATGATTGAGTTACACCCATGTGCAATATTCGCAAATGGACCACCGTGAATAATCATTGGTGTGTGTTCTAAAGTTTGTACTAGGTTAGGTTTAATGGCATCCTTCATAATCATCGCCACAGCACCTGCAATCTTCAAATCTTTAACTGTGATTACTTTATTATCATGGGTATAAGCTAAGATAACTTTGTTGATTCGTTTTTTAAAGTCTTCTAATGATGTTGAAAGACAAAGAATAGCCATTACTTCAGAAGCAACTGTAATATTGAAGCCATCTTTTCTAATAACACTTCGTTTGTCTGGTCTTCCTACTTCAACAATTCTTAAAGCGCGATCATTCATATCCATTGCTCGTTTGAATACAATACGCTCTGGATTGATATTGAGTTCATTCCCATGATAAAGATGATTATCAATTGCGGCAGCAATAAGATTGTTTGCTGTAGTGATAGCATGCATGTCCCCATTGAAATGAAGATTAATATCTTCCATCGGAACAACTTGTGCATGTCCTCCTCCGGTAGCACCACCTTTCATTCCAAAAATTGGACCTAAAGAGGGTTCTCTGAGTGCCCCAATGACATGTTTATTGATCTGGGCCAAACCATCACATAAACCTACAGTTGTAGTGGATTTTCCTTCACCTGCTTTTGTTGGATTGATTGCAGTCACAAGAATCAATTTGCCATTATTGGCACTTTCTAGTTTATCAAACAACTTCAAATCAATCTTGGCACGATATTTGCCATACATTTCAATATAGTCCATATCAATTTTTGCTCTACGTGCAATCTTCTCTATGGTAAACATCTCAGTTTCTTGTGCTATTTGAATGTCTGTTTTCATACTATATTTTCTTTCTACCCTCAATAGCCTTAATCAGGGTTAAATCATCAGTGTAATCCAGTAGTCCGCCCATAGGTAGTCCAGATGCTAATCGTGTAACATCGCAAGGATGGTTCTCTAATCTCTTAGCAATGTACATGGCTGTTGTCTCACCTTCAACATTGGTGTTTGTGGCAACAATGACTTCTTTAATAGAATCATCGCATCGTTTGATAAGTGATTCAAGATTGATATCTGAAGGTAGTATTCCCTTCATTGTTGAGATTGCACCGTGAAGTACATGATACAACCCTTTGAATTGACCACTTCTTTCTAAAGCAATCACATCCTTAGGGCTTGAAACAACGCAAATGATGGATTTATTTCGATGACGGTCTTTACATATGTCACATAAATCATCTTCTGAATAGTGCGCACATTGTTGACATCTTTTAATGTTTTGGTGAACACCTATTAAAGCATTGACCAAGGGTTCGATGTCTTGTTCTTTGCGATCCAATATGTCTAATGCAAAACGTTCGGCTGTTTTATTACCAACACCAGGTAGTTTTCTTAATTCTTCAATAAGTCTTTGTAGTGATGATGGGTACATACTAATCCTCGATAATCACTTCAACATGATGACCCACAACATCTTTAATTTTAAGTTGAAGTTTCGTATCTTCGTCAATTGAATCGTCATCATCCAATGGCACATGAATTGGAGGTGGTAATAATTGTGGCTTGTCTCTAAGTTCTTTAAAAGCATCTAAAGCCACAGACCACTCAAATTTTGTAACACAGAACAGTTTCTTTCTTACTTTAAAGAGTTCATTCATGAAATCTTTAATTAATGAATCAAACTTTTGGTCACTAATCATATGTTTTTCTTCTTCTACATCGACCTCAACGACAATAAATGTAGGTGAACTCAACTTAATAGTGGAGTTTCTTAACAATCTTGCTATTTTTGCATAATCAAGATGATGAAGATAAGGTTTTAGTTTCCATAGTTTTTCATCATTGAATCTCGCTTCTTTATCTGCAGTTTGCATTAATCCCAAGAGAAGGTCTTTTGTTGATAAAGCGTCGGATGACTTTGAACTAGGAAGATCAAACAAACTATCCATAACTTCAGCTTCTGATTTGGAAGTAGCTTGCTGATTATCTTCTTCTTCAACTTGCTCAACTTCGTTTTTTGCTTCTTCTTCAACAAGCAACTCTTCTTCTAATTCTTCAGGTTCATTAATATCCAAATCATTAGGTTTGGTTACCATCACATCCTCATCCATATCATCTATAAATGGAATAATTGTTGGTGTTGTTTCTGCCTTAGGTTTTACAATCTCTGTGTTTACAATTTCCTTAATTTGATTCGAGGAACTTTCCTGAATTGAAGGTGTTTGTTTTATTTGAAGGTGATGCACCATTTTTAGTAATGCAACTTCAAAGTATGACATGGAGTTAACAGATAATCGATATTTTTCAAGTGTATCCATTAAGATATCCATCAACTCAATACTTTGATCAGCAGTAAAAAATGAATTGAGTTGTTTTGCTTCTTCTTCATTGAGTACAGATAAATTATCTGTTGATTGGGTAAAATGATAAATCAATCCATCTTTTAGGCAATCAATAAGATCAACTGTTAATTTCTTAATGTCATGGCTCTTAATTGAGATTTCCTTTAAAAATTGGAGTATTTCTTTAACTTGACTGTTTGAAATGGTTTTTAACAACGATATTTTTTCCTGACTCGTTGTTAAACCATAGACCTTAAAAACATCCTCAACTGTAATCTTTTCTCCACTATATGCAATGATTTGCTCAAGTATGGATAGAGCATCTCTCATCCCACCATCTGCCAGTTGAGAAACTAATCGAGTTACTCCTGTTTCCACGTTGATTTCTTCTTCTGCAAGAATTGAATCAAGTCTTGTTTCAATATCTAAATTTGAAACTTTCGTAAAATCAAAACGTTGACATCTAGAAATAATAGTTGGTATTACCTTATGTGGTTCTGTGGTTGCCAAAATAAAGATAACATGTGCAGGTGGCTCTTCAAGAGTCTTTAGCAAGGCGTTAAAAGCTCCTGTTGTTAACATATGAACCTCATCAATGATATATACTTTAGTCATTAACTCTAAAGGTGCATACTTTACTTTATCAATCAATTCTCTAATCTCATCAACACCATTATTACTAGCAGCATCTATTTCAATGATATCAGGATGATTCCCTTTACTAATAGAAAGACAAGAAGCACATCTTTCACATGGTTTATCTTCATTTGACGTACAGTTTATAGCTTTACCTAAAATCTTAGCTACCGATGTTTTTCCAGTTCCTCTAGGACCAGAAAAGAGATAAGCGTGGCTTAACTTATTTGTTCTAATTGCATTTTTCAATGTTACGACGATATGTTGCTGTCCAACGACTTCTTCAAATGTTTGAGGACGATACATTCTGTAAAGAGCTTTGTATGCCATGGTTTACCATCCTTGTGTAAAAACATTATACCAAAATTAACACCACATAAAAACAATAGCCTAGACTATTGTTTTGTTTTTCTTCTTGTTTCAAAGAAGGATTTTAATAAGGTTA
>CAYSNT010000069.1:0-6459 GCA_964432505.1 uncultured Erysipelothrix sp. | reverse complement strand
AATCTCCTTCCATGTTTGATCCTGTCAAACTCAAATGGATCAATAATCGCTACATTAAAGCATTATCTTATGAGGACTTTAAAGCGTTAACTTTACCTTTCTTAGAAAAACACTATGACTTAACTCAAGTCTCACAAGAATGGTTGGATACCTTGCTTCATCTTTTCCAAGAACAATGCTCTTATGGACAAGAAATTGTTTCCTTAACAGCCATGTTCTTTGAAGAACAGTTTTCATTGGAAAATGAAGAAGCAGAAACCATGTTTAATCTTGAATCCACACAGATCGTTGCTCATGCGTTTGCACAACATCGTCCATCTGTGTGGAGCATTGAAACAGTTAAAGAAACCATTAATAAAGTAAAAGAAGTCACAGGACTAAAAGGCAAACCCCTCTTTATGGGATTACGTGTCGTTGCTTCTGGCAAAGTCCATGGTCCTGATTTAGCATCCACCTTATACTTATTAGGAGAAGAGCGTGTCATATCAGCGTGCTTAGCACGATAGGAGGACGTATGTTCCAACAAACTCTTGAAGAAAAAGTATTGCGAGATCCCATTCATGAATACATTCATGTAAACTTGC
Organism: uncultured Erysipelothrix sp.; assembly: GCA_964432505.1. Taxonomy (GTDB): domain Bacteria; phylum Bacillota_I; class Bacilli_A; order Erysipelotrichales; family Erysipelotrichaceae; genus UBA6182. The sequence continues at coordinate 5,875 of CAYSNT010000069.1, read as the reverse complement.
AACTCATTTGGGATTTAATTAACTCAAGAGAAGTTCAACGGTTAAGAAGAATTCACCAACTTGGGGTATCCATGATGGTGTATCACACGGCAGAACATTCTCGTTTTTCCCATTCTTTAGGAGTGTACGAAATCACACGACGTATGATTGAAGAAGTGGTAGGACTTAAAGATCATTTAACTGAATTTGAAGAAGTAGCTCTTTTGTGTGCTGCCTTACTTCACGATGTAGGGCACGGACCTTTTTCTCATGCCTTTGAAAATGTCAGTCATGTTCATCATGAAACCTTATCGATTCAACTCATTACTCAACCTTCTCATATTCATTCAATTTTAAGTGCTGCAGACCCGCTTCTTCCTGAAGCCATCGCATCTATCTTAAATCATACCTATTCAAAACCATTGGTTTCTCAAATCATCTCTGGCCCTATTGATGCCGATCGCATGGATTACTTATTAAGAGATGCTTATTTCACAGGTACCAGTTATGGTCAATTTGATTTAGAAAGAATTCTTAGAACCTTGAGAATACAAGGTGAGCGATTGGTCGTTAAAGAAAGTGGTGTTCATGCGATTGAAGACTACATCATGGCTCGCTATCACATGTATTGGCAAGTTTATTATCATCCTGTTTCACGTAGTGGTGAAGTGATGATATCTTCACTCTTTCAAAGAATGAAAGACACGATTGAACAAGGCCTTGAATCATTTGACTCAGCCCCTTTCATTCAAGCCTTCTTATGTTCTCATGACATCAGTAATGAAACCATCATGAATTTGGATGAGGTGTCGTTCCTAAGTTTACTCATGACACTTCAAACTCATTGTGATCCTATCTTAAGTGATTTATCTTCACGTGTTTTACATCGTCGTCTCTTTGGGTATGTGGACTATAAGTCAAAAGCTCAAAAGGAAAAATTGATAGAAAGTATTATTTCTAAAGGATATGATCCAACATATTACTTCGATGAAGATAAAGCCACACAAACGCCATACAAGCCGTATAAAGAAGATAGTCAGTCTCAGATATGGATTGCTACCCAACAAGGATTGAAGGAATTATCCACGGTTTCTGTCATTGTGGCAGCGATTGTGAAGGGGAAAGAAAAAGAAGACATGAAGATGTATGCACCAAAGGAGTGTTTATGAACCAATATTTAAATCGTCGTCAAAAAGTAGCTGAAACCTTAGCACCTTATGGGTGCTTTATCTCAATTTCAAATGATTTAGTTGTGAAATCAGCCGATGCTCATTTTCCATTTGAAGTAAACAAGAATTTTCTGTACCTTACTGGAATCAATCAAGACGATTCAGTGTTACTGATCATTAAGACTGAAACCACAGTGAAAGAAATGATCTTTATTAAAGACATTGATCCTGATATGGAGAAATGGGTTGGTAAGTTTATTCCTTTTGAGGATGCCAAGTCCATCAGTGGATGTGATTTCGTGTTGCCTTTATCAAGTCTTCAATCAACTTTGAATCGACTCATCACACGTACACCAATACAAAAGTTATATCTTGATCATCATAAAAATGAAGTGAATGCACAAGAACTTGCGATGGATCGTTTCTTAAGGAAACACTTCTCTCAACCTCTACTTCCTTATGTGTTTTACCAACATGTGGTGCACCAACTTAGAGCAATCAAATCAGATGAAGAAATCAAAGCCATCAAAAATGCCATTCAAATCACGAAACAAGCCTTTGAACATTTATTAAAAGTTAAACATTCCCTTAAGAGTGAACATGAGATTCAAGCTCATCTTGAATTCATGTTTAAGATGAATCAAGCCACTCCTGGTTTTGATACCATTGTGGCTGCACATCAAAGAGCAACCATCCTTCATTATGTTGAAAACAATCAATTGATTGAAGAAAATGCTTTGATTCTTGTGGATATGGGATCAAAACTTAACCACTATAGTTCAGACATTACCCGAACATTTCCACATGGAAACAGCTTTACTCCACTTCAAAAGAAAGCCATGCAAGTGGTGTTGGATGGGATGGAAGTAGTCTTTAAGTTATGTCGTCCTGGCACACCATTAAAAGCACTTAATCAAGCCTTAGTAGATTTCTATAAAGTAAGATTAGTGGAAGAAGGATTCATTAGTGATGAAAGTGAAGTGTCCAAGGTCTATTATCATGGGGTATCTCATTTCTTAGGACTTGATATTCATGATGTAGGACAATACGATGAAACCATTCTTCAAGAAGGACATGTGATAACAGTAGAACCTGGACTTTACATTGAATCCATGAATATTGGTATACGTATTGAAGACAATGTTTTAATTACTAAAGAAGGTTATGAGAATTTATCAATAGATATTATTAAGAGTGTTGAAGCCATTGAGCACTTCTTGCAAGGTCAGTAGTCTATATGAACAATCTATTTGATCACAATCTCTTCAACCACTTGTTTGAAGGAGTCTATGTTGTGGACACACAACGAAAGATTATCTTTTGGAATCACGGAAGTGAAAGAATCACAGGTTATAAGTCAGAAGAAGTGGTAAACAAGTATTGTCATCACAATCTTCTTCAACATGTGGATGAAAGTGGAAACTTATTATGTATTAATGGATGCCCATTACATCACACCATTAGAACGGGAAAAATTCAACAGGCCCATGTGTATCTTAAACATAAAGAAGGCTATCGTGTTCCTGTCAGTGTTAAATCCATTCCGCTTTATGATCAACAACATCAAATCGTAGGAGCCATAGAAATCTTTACAGATGAGCGATTCCAAAAAGAAATACTTAATGAGAATGAACTGCTAAAAGATGAACTCATGAGGGATACTTTAACACAGATCGCAAATCGAAGACATTTTGAGTTTACGCTAAAAACCATGATAGATCAGTATCATCAATTCAATCAGTCGTTTGGGATTCTCATGTTTGATATTGATTATTTTAAGGTCATCAATGATACGTATGGTCATAGTGTGGGTGATGAAATTCTAAAGTTAGTTGCTAAGTCATTGGTCTCCAACATTAAGACTCATGATGTGATATCACGTTGGGGTGGCGAAGAATTTGTTGGACTATTCATGGTGAATCATGAATCTGAACTCAAAGCCATTGCTGAGCGATGCCGTGTCATTGTTGAGCAATCATCCTTCTTGCATAGTAAACGAGATATCAAAGTGACCGTATCCATAGGTGGAGTTATGATGAAACCTAACATGAATGCCAAAGCACTCATTGATTTAGCTGATCAAGCATTATATACATCCAAGTCCAATGGAAGAAATCAAAGCACATTAATCACAATTAAGGAAGTTCTATAAACAAGGTCACATAAAACCTTGTTTTTTTATGTGAAGAGACAGAAAATAACCAAAAAATCATTGCGTTTTTTCATAGTTGTGTTAAAGTGGTGTAACTTTGTTTAAATATCTTGACATATTGCTTGATGTCATTATAATTTTACAAGATAAACAACCATGAAACAAAAAAAGATCAAACTGCACATTACAACCCAAGCTAAGCAAGCTCAACTCTATGAAGAAGATGATTGTTTTGCGATTAAAGAAATAGATCATAAGAATGTAACGTATATCTATACCCTTGATGATGTAAAGACCATTGTTAACTTCGAAGAACAAAGTGTAGGATTAATGAGAATAGATCAAGGTATCAGTGCTGTATGGTTGAATGAGTTTAAAGAGGGATTACTCTTTAAATCAACACCCTATGGATCCATGAGTCTACCACTTAAACTCAATCAACTCGATGTGAGCGATGATGGATTGACACTGTCATACCATATTATGGATCAAGAGAAGATTACGGAAACGATTACACTGACGTGGGAGGAACTATGAATCAATTAGAAGTTCAATTAAAAGAGGTGTTGATTCAAGCGGCATCCTCTGCTTATAACTTAAGTCTAAATCAACAAGATGTGGTGATAGAAATCCCGAAGGATGCATCCTTAGGTGACTACGCAACTAACTTAGCTATGAGATTGACTAAGATCTTGAAGATGAAACCTATAGATATTGCGCAAGGATTGATTAATCACTTGCCTCAAGATCAATCGTTCATTGAGAACATGTCTTTAGCTGGACCTGGTTTCATTAACATTACACTTAACAAGCAAGTCTTGTTTGATGTGGTCACACGTATTCTTAAAGAAGACAGTGATTATGGACGCAGTGACTATGGACAAAAAGAAAAGATTAACCTAGAATATGTCTCAGCAAACCCTACAGGGGATTTGCATCCAGGACATGCCCGTGGCGCAGCCATTGGAGACAGTGTGGCTCGTATCTTATCGTTTGCAGGTTATGATGTGACACGAGAATACTATGTCAATGATGCGGGAAATCAGATTCATAACATGGCCCTTTCCTTACAAGCACGTGTTAAACAAGCTTGTGGATTAGAAGCTGAAATCCCTCAAGATGGATATCATGGGCAAGACTTAATTGATATTGCGAAAGAACTCATTGAAGAAGAAGGTGAATCAATCGCAACCAAACCTCTAGAATACTTTAGATCAGTAGGTTTAGTGAAGGAACTCGATAAGATTAAGAAAGACTTAAAGCGTTTCAATGTTGAGTTTGATGTCTTCAGTTCTGAGCAAAGTATCTATGATGCTCATAAGGTAGAAGAAACATTACAACGACTTAAAGACTTAGGTTCGGTGTATGAGAATGAAGGGGCGATTTGGCTTAAAACAACTGACTACGGTGATGATAAAGATCGTGTCTTAGTGAAGAGTGATGGATCCTACACGTACTTGCTTCCTGATATTGCGTACCATAAAGATAAATACGATCGTGGTTTCAAGAAATGTGTAAACTTTCTAGGAGCTGATCATCATGGATACATTGCACGTTTAAAAGCATCCATGATTTTGCTTGGTATTGATATGGATCTTCATGTGGAAATCATTCAAATGGCACGTATGATGAAAGATGGTCAAGAATTCAAGTTATCCAAGCGTTCAGGCAATGGTATTTCACTGCTTGATCTCATTGAAGAAGCAGGATCAGATGCAATTCGCTATTTCTTCACGGCTCGTGCTGCTGATACGCAAATGGATCTTGATTTGGATATGGCAACCAAGCAATCCAATGAAAATCCAGTTTACTATGCTCAATATGCCCATGCTCGTGTGTGTTCAATCTTAAGATCTGGAACAGATTATCCACAGTATGAGCATGTGAGTGGTCTAACTCATCCAAAAGAAATAGAATTAATCAAATACTTGAATGAGTTTTCGTCTACAGTGGTTGATGCTGCATCCAGTCTTCAACCTCATAAGATCGTCAATTATCTATCCAAAGTGGCATCATTGTTTCATAGTTTCTATGGAGAGTGTCATGTCTTGGATAAAGATAACCTAGAATTGAGTGCACATCGTTTAGCACTCACAAAAGCTGTTGCGATTACCTTGCGTAATGCATTGAATTTGGTGGGAGTCAGTGCTCCAGAGAGAATGTAAGGAGAAGTTATGAGTAACAAATCAATGACCGATATTGCCTATGAGTTTATCAAAAACAAAAAAGAAGTTCCTTTCGCAGCCATTTGGTCTGAAGTGTGTATTAATTTAGGCTTTAACCAACAAGTGGCAGAACGCAAGATTGCAACCTTTTATTCTGCACTTATGTTGGATGCACGTTTTATTGCGCTTCCTGACAACAAATGGGATTTAAGAAAGAATTATAAGTTCTCAGAAGTTCATGTGGACACATCCAAACTCGTGATTGATGACAGTGAGTTGGATGAAGACACAGACTTACTTGATTTTGATGATGAATTCTCTGAAGATGATGAAAAGTCATCGGATGATGATCAAGAATAATCCACGAAAGTGGATTTTTATTTGGGTTAAACCACTCGCAAAATATAAAA
>CAYSNT010000068.1:0-6504 GCA_964432505.1 uncultured Erysipelothrix sp. | reverse complement strand
TGTCACCAAGATTGGGAATCTTTCATTTAAAGATGAAAAAGAATACTTAGCTGCCAATCATCGCAAGATTGTCATTGCGATGGCGAAAGACATTCGTGTCATCTTAGTGAAGTTGGTTGATCGACTTCATAACATGCGTACCCTCAGTTATCAAAGCATTGAGAAACAGCGCAAGATTGCAGCTGAAACCTTGGATGTGTATGCTCCAATTGCCCATCGATTAGGGATCTCTGAAATTAAAAATGAACTGGAAGACTTAAGTTTCCACTATTTGTATCCTGAAAAATACTATGAAGTTGCACGATTAGTGGAAATGCGCAAAACAGAACGTGATAAACAAGTCACAGATATGATTTCAGACATATCAAAATTGCTGAATGAACATGGTCTTAATCATCGAATTTTTGGACGATCCAAACACTTGTATTCCATATACAAGAAAATGACTTTAAAAAATAAACGTTTTGATGAAATCCTTGATTTACTTGCCATTCGTATCGTTGCAGATGATTCCGTGAACTGCTATGAAGTCTTAGGCTACATTCATGCCACGTATCGACCAATCCCTGGTCGTCTCAAAGATTATATTGCGATGCCAAAAATGAACATGTATCAGTCCTTGCACACCACGATAGTGGGGGATGATGGCCATATCTTTGAAGTGCAAATCCGTACTGAAAGTATGGATGCGATTGCGGAAAAAGGGGTTGCAGCCCATTGGCGATACAAAGAAGGTATTTCTAAAGATAAAGAACAAAAAGAAATTGAAGAGCGTTTATCATGGTTTAAAGACTTTGGATTATTGTCTTCAGACATAGATGATGATGCTCAAGAATACATGGAAGCAGTGCAAAAAGATATCTTTGAAGCCAATGTCTATGTCATGACCCCTAAAGGGCGTGTGATCGACTTACCTAATGGTTCTACACCGATTGACTTTGCCTATCGCATTCATACTGATGTGGGACATTCTACCATTGGTGCAATCATTAATGGTGTCTTACTACCCATCAATACTCAACTGAAAACTGGGGATGTGGTACAAATCCGTACTTCTAAACAATCCAATGGTCCAAGTGAAGATTGGTTGAAGTTTGTAAAGACCTCTCATGCCCGCGTGAAAATTCGCAACTTCTTACTTAAAAAAGAAGAAGCAGAACGAAAATCCACCATCACTAAAGGGGAACAAATCTTTAAGGATGAAGTACGAAAACGGGGATTGGAAAACTCCGATTTAGTGACACGAGCCAAAGTTGAAAGTGTGCTTCATCAGTTTAATCTTAAGACCATGGATGAATGTTATTACGCTTTAGCGGCGAAATCACTGACTACTTCTGCCTTGTTTGAAAAACTGGTGGATCAGCGCAAAAACATCCTTGATTTAGGGTTAGGACGCTTGTTTAAACCAACCCCACCTAAAAAGACCATTTCCAAGTCAGGCATTAAAGTGGCTGGGGTGGATTCCATGATGATTACCTTAGCGCAATGCTGTAAACCGGTGTATGGTGATCCTATTCAAGGTTACATCACTAAAGGTCAAGGTGTTAAAGTGCATCGCAGTGATTGTCCAAACATCATCAATGAACACAAACGACTCATTGAAGTCATGTGGGATGAAACCTTTGATAAGGGCAAGTATGAAGTGGAACTCTCCATCTTAGCGAATGATCGTAGTTATTTGCTTACTGATTTAGTGACCATTGTTTCTCAATACAAGGCCACTATCCAATCGGTCAATTCTGTGGTTAACGATGATAAAGTCACCGCAACCACCACCTTAAAGGTCAATGTGGATGATGCCAATCATTTGCAAGTCCTTATGGTGAACTTAAGAAAAGTCGGTTCTGTCATTAGTGTGGATCGTGTTACACGTTAATCTTGCGTAATGACACAAACCTCGCTATAATATAAGCAATTCTAATGAGAGTGAGAATAAACGTTTGTGGTTATAGAGACAAGTGGGTTGGTGAAACACTTGCGAAGCAACGTTTAGGGACACACTTGAAGTATACTTTTGAATTCAGTAGAGAGTATCGGGACCACCCGTTATCAGGTGAAGTTGCATCACACTGTGATGAACTAAGGTGGTACCGCGCACAAAGCGTCCTTAGGGATGCTTTTTTTAGTTTCAAGGAGAACAACTATGTCCAATTTTCAATCGCCACGAGGCACCCAAGACATCTTTTATGAAGAAAACAAGAAATGGGAAATGCTAGAAGAACTCATTCGTGCTTTTGCGAGTGTGTACCATTTAAAGTTAGTGAGAACACCCATCTTTGAACACACCGAAGTGTTTAAACGAGGTAACGATTCCAGTGATATGGTCAACAAGGAAATGTACACCTTTGAAGACCGTGGAGGTCGCTCACTCACACTTCGTCCAGAAGGCACAGCAGGTTTGCTTCGTGCTTATGTGCAACATAAGCTCTATGCTGATCCTGAAATCGTGTCTAAGTTTTATTATCTAGGACCTAATTTTCGCTATGAGCGTCCTCAAAAAGGACGCATGCGTATTCACCACCAATTTGGGGTGGAGTACTTAGGAGCAAAAAATCCTCTAATGGATGCGGAAATCATTTATTTAGGCGTCAGTTTCATTCAAGAACTAGGACTTAAGGAATGCAAAGTACTCATTAACACATTAGGAGATCAAGTGACACGTGATGCTTATCGAACGTTACTCAAAGATCACTTTAAACCTCATGTCCATGAGTTATGCGAAGACTGTCAACGCCGATATGATCAAAACCCACTAAGACTTCTTGATTGTAAAGTGGATACCCATCATGAGGCGATGATTAGTGCGCCTTCCTTACACAGTGTCTTATCCATTGAATCTAAAACATACTTTGATCGCGTTTGTGAACAACTCACTGCCCTAGGGATTGAATGGGAAGTCAGTGATCGTCTGGTTCGAGGGTTAGATTATTACTCAGAGACGGTCTTTGAAGTGGTATCTACTTCCGCAAGCATGGGTTCGCAAAGCACTATTTTTGGTGGCGGACGCTATGATAATTTGGTGGAGTACTTTGGTGGACCATCCAGATCAGGGGTTGGCTTTGGAATGGGGCTTGAGCGCTTATTGGTGGCTGCTGAAGCAGAAGGTGTTGACTTTGATGTGAGTGATGAGGTGGATGTCTATGTCCTATCCTTAACTCAAGATGATGCCCGTGTACAAAACGTAGCACTTTACCTAAGATCTCAAGGCTTTAAAGTGGAATACGATTTAGCCAACAGAAGCAAGAATTCACTCTTTAAAGCCGTTGAACGCTCCAAAGCGCGTGTGCTTGTCTTTGTGAGTGAAGAGCACTATCAAAAAGGCATCTTTAATGTCAAACAAGCGGGTTCTACCACGTCCAAAGATGTAGAGTGGAATAACCTTGTGGATCATATCGATCATTTATTATCACACGGTCACGAACACTGTGACCATTAGGAGAACCGTATGAACATGAAACCTTACCATCATGCCCAGTTCAATGCGAGCATGATTGGACAAATCATTACCGCTGTAGGATGGGTGGCAAAACGACGCAATTTTGGCCAACTGGTGTTTATTGACTTGCGTGATAAAACCGGGATAGTGCAAATTGTCGTTAATGAAAACCTTGCCCCTTTAATCAAGGATGTAAGAAATGAGTTTATCTTGTCCGTAGAAGGAGAGATTGTGGCTCGCAAAGAGGTCAATCCACATCTAGCCACAGGTGAAATTGAAGTCATTGCTTCAAAAATAACCATCGTCTCTACCGCTCAAACCACACCGATGATCATTGCGGATGAAACTGATGCACTTGAAGACACACGCATGCAGTATCGTTATTTAGATTTAAGACGTCCAGTGATGCAAGAAAAACTCTTTATGCGTGCGAAAATTGTGCGTGCCATGAGAGAGTATTTGGATGATCATGACTTCATTGATGTGGAAACACCAATGCTGACTAAATCCACTCCTGAAGGATCACGTGAATACCTTGTCCCATCACGAGTGCATGCGGGAGAATTCTATGCCTTAGCGCAATCACCGCAAATCTTTAAACAACTGCTCATGATTTCAGGTTTTGAGCGTTACTATCAAGTGGCTCGTTGTTTCAGAGATGAAGACTTGCGTGCAGACCGTCAACTTGACTTCACACAAGTGGACATTGAAGCGAGTTTCATGGATGCGGATGAATTCTTTGTTCATATTGAAGGAATCATGCATTCCATTTTCTCAAAAGCCCTTAAACAAGAACTTAAAACACCTTTTAGACGCATGAGTTTTCATGAAGCGATGGATGTGTATGGCAGTGATAAACCAGACTTAAGATTCAAATGGCCATTACTGACACTTAATGACGTGTTTAGTAACACTGAGTTTGCTCTTTTTAGTGGACGCAGTGAAAAACAAAGCATTAAAGCACTTGTGGTTCCTCAAGGTGCAGTGTATACTCGTAAAGAAGTGGATGCTTTAACGGCTTTAGTCAAAAAGTATGGAGCAAATCATTTAGTCCACTTTAAATTCACAGACAAGACATTATCTGGAAGTGCTGTGAAACTGATGAGTGAAGAAGAAATCACATCACTGATTAACACATGCCAACTTCAAGAAGGGGATGGAGTCTTTGCGCTTATGGGAGAGTGGGAACAAGCCTGTACAGCCATGGGAGCATTAAGACTACATTTAGGTCTTCAACATCACACCTTTGATCCAAACCAATTTGAATTCGTTTGGATTGTGGATTTCCCTATGTTTGAAGCTGATCCTGAGACAGGGGGGATCATTGCGCGTCATCATCCATTTACCCGTCCTCAAGATGCCTACATGGATTCCTTCATTGAAAAACCGTTTGAAGCCTTGGCCAATGCCTATGACTTGGTATGCAATGGCTATGAAATTGCAGGGGGATCACAGCGGATTTATTCCTCACAAATGCAAAGTGATGTGTTTAAGCTTTTAGGATTTACCCAAGAGCAAATTGAAACCCGTTTTGGATTCTTTGTGGATGCATTTAACTATGGTACGCCACCTCATGGTGGGATTGCCTTTGGTTTAGATCGTCTTGTCATGGTACTCACCAATGCGTCAAGCATTCGTGATGTGATTGCCTTTCCAAAAAATGCCTCTGCGCGTTGTCCACTTACCAGCGCTCCGAGTCCTGTGAGTGAAAAACAGATGAATGAGCTTCACATTGCTATTCAATCAAAGTAATGTGAGTTTAAAAAAAGTATGGTATAATAAAGATGCCCAAAAGGTTATACTATTTCCAACACTAAATGATAGGGATGTTGATTTGAATGTGGGTGTTGAAAGCTTGCACGAGTGTAAGAATCCTAAACACATTCATAGACGACCCACCTGAGCAATCAGGGAATATCACTCCTTTTGGGTTTCTACCCTGAAAGCTTCAGGGTTTTTTTATGGAAAGAAGGTGTTATGATGACATCAATTATTAACATTGCCGTGATCGCCCACGTTGATGCCGGGAAAAGTACCCTGGTAGATGCGCTCTTAAAGTATGGTCATGCTCTAAACAAACATCAACTCACTGAAACGCAGATCATGGATTCCAATGATCTTGAGCGTGAACGTGGTATTACCATTACGTCTAAAAACTGTTCCATTCGAGTTGGGGATGTAAAAATCAACATCGTGGATACCCCAGGTCATGCGGACTTCTCGAGTGAAGTGGAACGTATCATTGATACCGTAGATACCGTTATCCTACTGGTGGACAGTGCTGAAGGTCCAATGCCTCAAACACGTTTTGTGTTATCGACAGCACTTAAGAAAGGACTCAATCCGATTCTTCTTATCAATAAGATTGATAAGAAAGAAGCCCGCGTCAATGAAGTTATTGACATGGTGTATGATTTATTCCTTAATCTTCATGCGAATGAAACTCAACTTGATTTTCCAATCTTGTATGGTATAGCGAAACAAGGGATCATTAAAACCTCATTAGAGGATGAAAGTACCTCCATTCAACCTTTAATTGATACCTTGCTTGATCATGTACAACCCTATCCAGTGAACGAAACTGATCCATGTTTACTTCAAGTGACAGCTTTGGATTATGATGACTACATTGGTCGTGTTGGGATTGGTCGTTTAAGATCAGGGGTCATTAAACCTTACACACAAATGAATGTCTCCAAACAAGGCGTCATTAAAAAAGTATCCATTAAGGAACTTTTCGTGTTAGAAGGATTAAAGCGTGTCAGTGTGGATTCAGCCAGCGCAGGGGACATCGTGGTCATCTCAGGAATCAGTGATGTACGTATTGGGGACACCCTTTCTGATATCGCCCATCCACAAAGCCTTCCAATGATTGAGATTGCGGAACCTACTTTATCCATGCATATGCTGGTGAACACCTCACCCTTTGCGGGATTAAGTGGTAAATATGTCACATCACGTAATTTAAGAGAGCGCTTAGAAAAAGAACTTGAAACCAATGTCGGACTCAAGGTCGAAGATACAGACAGCACGGATACCTTTAAAATCAGTGGTCAAGGCGAACTTCA
>CAYSNT010000067.1:0-6545 GCA_964432505.1 uncultured Erysipelothrix sp. | reverse complement strand
TTTGAGTATTCACGTCGCATTTCTTCTGTCATTCCTTCCACCATTTATGTGAGTGATGTCCTTGAAGTCACACGCAATACTCCAGTGTATTATGGTCGTATTCATTCTTTCACCAAACGTTATAAACAGTTTGAATATTGTGACATGTATGTGCTTGCGAATCACTTTACGTATTCACGAGAATTCTCTGCTACCGAACTTAAGAAAATACTTTAGAAAAAAACAGGTCTCAACCTGTTTTCTTTAGTTGTTCAATTCGATTGGCTAATTCAAAATCCAAGATGAATGGGACTTTTCGTAATGCTTCAATGGATGGCGCATCCAATACACAACAGATCATTCTTAAATCTTCTTTTAAGTTTTCTACTCGCTCAATGGCTTCATCGACAGTATGGTGAGACACTAGTTTTAAGAAGTAAGAAGATAATCCCACTGCTTTCGCTCCTGCCGCTAGTGCCTTTGCAATATCCATGGCATTGCGAATACCCCCGCTTGCAATAAGATCCACATTAACTTTATCCTTTACACTCAATAGACTCTCTAATGTGGAATGTCCCCACCCATTGAAGAAAGCTAAAGGATGATTTCTTCTTTGATTTTCTATCCAGGCAAAGTCGGTTCCTCCTTGCCCACTGACATCAATCATGGTGATGCCTTTTTGCACAAGTTGATGAATGGTGGATGGACTCATTCCAAACCCTACTTCTTTAACAATGAGTGGTGCTTTAGAATGTGCAATGCAATCTTCTAAATCATCCCACCATGTTGAGAAATCTTTATCTCCTTCTGGCATGACGATTTCTTGTAGCGCATTCACATGAATTTGACAGGCACTGGCTTGAACTAGATCAATGGCTGCGTTCACTTGCTCACTGCGATTTCCTGCACCTACATTCGCAAAACGCAGTCCAGAAGGATGAATCTTTTCTAGTATTGTAAAAGAATCAGCTAAAGAAGGATCTTTAAGCGCAATAGACACAGAACCTGTGGCCATCACCAAATCACAAGCTTTAGCGACGTGGGCTAGTTTTTCATTAATGAGTTTGCTTTGTTCACTCCCCCCTGTCATCGCATTGATAAAGAATGGGGTGGAAAGTTTAAAGGGTCCTAGTGTGGTTGATAGATCAACCTGAGCCAAGGATGTCTTAGGAATAGACGTATGGACAAACCTCATTTTATCAAAATCATTGTGTTTGTGTTCTTGAGCTAAAGCATGGGCAATATGATCATCTTTTCTTTGACTCATGATACCTCCTTTTTGGCAAAGACTAACTCATCAAGAAGGATATACCCTTCTTGAATGAGGACATCATTTCCCATTTGTTGGCTTAAGATATCAGGATAAAGACACCAGACACAGTCTCCTCCTCCTGCCCCTGAAACCTTAATAATACCATTGAAAGGTTCAATTAAAGAGGCAATATGTTCCATGGTCTCTGTTTTGATGGTGATCTTTGCATTTCGTTGCAACATGTCCAAGGCTCGTGATAAAGATTTGGTATGTTTAATCACATTACTCATGCAATCTTGATCCATGGCTTTGGACAATGGATCAATACTGTTTTTAGTGGATTCAATGAACAAGGAGTAATAAGATTTGGTTTGGTGTTGCTTCATGGCTTTCACCATGGTTTGTGAATCAGCGGAGGCATTAGTGAAGACAAGTGACATTGGGAAAGCATGTTCTTTAATGGTTTCAATGGTTAAATGAGGCCACACATGGTGAAGTAACCAATCAATGTCTTTGTGGATATGCTGATATAACCATGTATCATCGTATTTGTGATACACAATCCAAGTGTTATAGGCACTGACGGCCACATCCCCATACGATGAATGAGAAAAATGCTCGAGTTGAGAAAGAACGGCCAATTTATAGATTTCTAGTGGTGATAATTCAAAACCATAGGCTTGCGTTAATACTTTGATGATACTAACACACACTGCGCCACTGGATCCTAATCCGTATTTGGTTGTGGTGTTATAGTCCAATGAACTTTCAATGTGTAAATGACCCCATAGGCATGGAATGTTTTGTTGTTGAGCATAACGTTGTACCACATTTATGGCATCTTGAATCAATAGGTTGGAAGGAATAAAGATTAAACCTAAATGCTGAATGCATTCATACCCTTCACTTTGTTGAGTGGAAGTGATTCGCCATTTTTCTTCAGGAGTAAAGGTGGTGGTCACCCCCACTTTAGTATTGAAGATAATGGCACTGCTTTGTCCACTGACAACCGCATATTCACCTCCAAAGTACACTTTACCTGGTGCAAAAGCGGTGTATTTATTGTTCATAGAGGATGTGTGCTCCTTTCGCTGGATGAGTCACCACAATGTCTTTCACTTTGTGTTGGTTTAAAACCTTCAATACATGATCTAATGAGGCTTGATTGGTTAAGACCTTAACATGCATGCCAGCATCCATGGTAGGATAGGCAAACTCACCTTGTGTTTGCAAGTCCATGATCGCATGAATGAGGTCCATGGATTGTGGTGTTAAGTATAAGGTTGGAGGTATCGTTGCTAGCATGCTTGCATGCATGGCTAAGGCTGAAGATTGTGTAAGCTCTCCAATGCTTTTTAAATCTTCATTATAAATGGCATGTTTCATGGCCACTAAATCTCGAGTGGTCTTAGCAATCCATGCAGGATAATACGGAGAAGTTTGGACAGTATTTCTCATGGCTTGTTTGGATGAAATGGACTTCTTTTGATTGGTCAACAGTGCAAACACCATGATCAGGTCAAGTCCATCTTCACGAATGGTGTACACTTCCCCACTCTTTTCCCATACCACAAGACCTGAAAACAAACTGCGACAGGCACTGCCACTGCCTAGTCGAGTAATGTTAGCTAAGACTTGATCACTGAAGTGTTTTTCAAAGAACACATTGGCTGCTTTGGCTAAGGCCGCAAAGCCACTGGCACTGGATGCGACTCCACTGGCTGTTGGTCCTGTGTTTTCAGAGACAATGGAGATGTTTTCAAGTTCATGGTCTTCAGCGAAGTGTTTTAAGAATCGTTTAATCTTTAACGCATCGTCTTTGCTCGCACGTTTTCCATTCAAAGAGAAGGTAAAACCAAGTCGAGTTTGAGAGATGGTGGTTTTAGTGTATAACTCACTGACGCTTAAAGAGAGTGAACCTGTGTATGGAATCACTTTTTCTTCATCTTCTTTTCCCCAGTATTTAATGAGGGCAATGTTCACTGGCGCAATGGCTGTTACTGTTTTTTTCATTGTAAGTTTAGACTCCATACATGAGGTGTTTCTTGTTTTAATGCTTCTACAATACTTAAGACATGTTGATCTTCAGCTAAGGCTATCATACACCCTCCTAATCCACCACCGGTTAGTTTTGCTCCTAAGGCATGGTGTGAACGAGCAATATCAACGTAATGATCTAAGGTCGGCGTACTGATGCTCAACTCCTTAAGCATTTCATGAGCTTGATTCATCAGTGAACCAAGTGTTTTAACGTCATGGTTTTCAAAGCATGTTTGAGCTTGTTTGGTGAGTGTTCCCAATGATTCTATGAGTTGAATTCCATGAGAATGCACATAATCAGCTACCTTTTCTACTGCTTCCTTGGTTGATCCTGTTTGAGGACTTTGCGCAATAATCAATGTTGCGGGAAGAGAGATGCTAAGTGGTTGTGGAGCACTGCCTTTAGTGTATACCCAAGCATGATCAAAGGATGTGGTGAGGGCATCAATACCCGAAGGATTACCATGGGCAATGGTTTCAGCTTGTTGGACCCAGTTAAAGAGAGTTTGGTCTTCTAATGCAGTGTGAGTATAGTGATAAAAAGCCTTCGTGATGGCAGAAGCTAAAGCAGCACTGCTTCCCAATCCTGCTGAGAATGGTATGGTTGATTGAATGGTGAGTTCAAGTGGATCTAAGTTGAAGTGATTTTGTAAGGTATTAAACAAGTGAATGAGTGGGTAAAGAAGTTTTGGAGCATCCTTAAGTTCACCTGTATAAAGTTCACTTCTCATCACATTATGCAATGAAGGAGTGATTATCACTTGACAGGTAAGTGCCTTAAAAGGGAGAGCGATGGCGAGTTGATGATAGACTACACTGTGCTCACCCATAAAGATGACTTTCGCATGAGAAATGCCAATGCCTTGTTTCATAGTTTAATCCTTTTATTTCTTGCATGTGTATTATAACTAATTATGACATGCTTTATCAAACACGTGTTTGAATATGATATACTGAAAAATATAAGGAGGAAGAAGTGATGAAGAAACGTACATTGTTTGGCGGTTTAGCAGCTTTGGCTGTGGTAGGAGCAGCGGCAGCAGCTTCCATTGAAGTGATTAAAACGAATAAAAAGATGTCTTCCTACACCAAGAAGATTGTATTTAAAGGAAATTTGATTGCGTATGAAGATGAGTTTGAAAGTGATGAGTTAGCCATTTCATTCTCAGGCATGCAACTAGATTTCACAAAAGCGACATTAGTGAATAACCAAGGTAAATTATCCTTGTTTGCTCATTACAGTGGAGTGGATATCATTGTTCCTGCCCATTGGAGAGTACTCACAGAAGGGCTCAATAATCGCTCTGGTGTATCCAACTTGTGTGATGGGGTTGAAGGTGATGTTCCTACTTTAACTATTGATTATGATTTACGTTTTGCGGGTTTAAGCATTCGTAGTGCTCCTGCCAACGTGGAAGAACTTGTAGGACTATAGCAAGAATAAACTGAATATGAAATATAGGTGTCAATCTCTATTGAAAGACACCTTTTTAAAATAAAAAAACCAGTTGATTGAATTAACTGGTTTTAATGAATATTTTAGTTATTACGAGTTAAGCCTTCAATACCGTAAGTGATTTGAAGTTTAATCTCTGCAGTGTCTGTGATTACTGGAGCATATTTGCTGTCAGTGTATTGTCCCATACCTCCAACGTTATAAACTTTTGACATATCGTAACCGTTTGCGGCAAGAATTTGCATTAACCAGCTCACACGTGCACCAGATTGGCACATGATGAACAATGGACGATCTTGTGGAAATAATGCTTTTAATAAAGCTACGGATTCTTTGTATGTTGCGACAGGAGCTTCTGGAGATCCACCAAAGAGTTGAACTTTAGTTGCATCAGTATGTGCTTCAGCATTGAAAATTAAACCGAAATAAGGAATAACTCCAAATCCACGAATATGTTTTTCTGCATAGTTGTTGTAATCTCTTAAATCAATATAGAATACATCGTTACGGCCCATGTAATCAATCAAGTTTTCAGCGTTAATTGATGAACAATCGCTACTGTATACACCTTCTTTACAAGCTACTGGTTCAGCATCTTTGTTAGGTTTGTAAGTTTTTGTAGTGTCGATTGGAGCTGGTAAATCTAAGTATTGAACATAACCATTTTCTGTTGGATTGAGAACCCAACCTTTTTCTACTAATTCAGCATCAGATGGAGCACATGCAGCAAGTGCAAGTAAAGCCGTTAAAACTACTAACATCTTTTTCATTTGATTTCTCCTGTTTAGTTAAAGAATTCGTCTGTTTCGTGGTATTTAATGACAGCATTAATCGCACGAATCATGTTGTTTGCGGATACTGACGATCCAGATAAGATATCTGTTGAGAAATCAGCACGACCTTCTCCTGCTGCATAATCAGTAGCAGGAATATCCCACATGGTGTCTAATCCATTCATGTATGATGCTGTTTTACCAAAGAAGAATGGAATGTATTGTTCTTTGAATGTAGAATATGTTACTCCTTCAGGAATAACTAAACTATCACCCCAAAATCCAGCGTTGTATTCACCACTTGGATCTTTGTCAAAAGAAACAAAACGTACCACTACATCATCTTTGCTTCCAGATTCTGGAAGTGATAACTCGATATACATGGTTTGCCAATAATTAACATAGGCAGCACGGCAAGTACATGACAAGTAAGTGATTTGGTATTTAATATAATCACGTCCTTTATACTTGAAGTTGATGAAGGCATAAAAATCAGATTCTTTTTTCGGTCCATCAATGTGCATGATAGGCACAACAGCTACTGCATTAGCAATGGTCCCTGGTCCAATATCACCTGAACTATTAAGCCACTCATTAATCATTTCCAGAGTTAATTCACCAGTTGGTTCTGGAGTATTTGACTCTGCTGGGGAACATCCACTCAGTGCAGCAAAGAGTAAGGATGCTACCAGAAATCTCATTAAGTATTTCATTTGGTTCTCCTTGTTCATTTATATTGTACAATTATTCACAAGTAAGTCAATACAATGTGATATAAATTTTACAATAATTGTGAAATTTTTAACTTACTTATGGTAAGTACCCGCTTTTCTGTAAAATTTCACAAATAAAAAGTCGATTTTGATGTCGACTTTAGATGATCTAACGATTGACTTGCACTTTCTTTTCTTTGAAGATGAATGAGCCTAAAGCTATGATTCCAGCAAGAAGTGGTAGTACCCAGAGGTTGTTTGATTCTTCACCTAATTCTAAATCTTTAGTTCCAGTGGTAGTCATGATAGGATCAACAGCATTGGCTTCTTGT
>CAYSNT010000066.1:0-6552 GCA_964432505.1 uncultured Erysipelothrix sp. | reverse complement strand
TTCAATTTGAATATCTTATGTCTTTTTCAACAGGACGTTACTAATTCAAATGACACATTTTTTCTTTATTTGAGTCATTGAGATACGTTTGTATCTCAATCATGTTAATGTAATATTAATATATGTTAGGATTTATTAAACAAAATTTCAGTGCTGTTCTATCATTCTAAGCTATAAATGATCGTGCAAACGTTCATTACAAAGGAGTGGATTGTGTTATGATGCAAAAAATGAAGGGTTTAATACCTATTCATAATCGACTAACAAGAATGCTACTTCAGTCACCGCTTAAAAGTATTATCGATATTGCTTATTGGAAGCAACGTAATTTTTTACTTTCAGCAAAAGTCTATTTAATAGGAGGCATTCCACTCTTTTTAGTAGGCTCGTATTTTTTCTATCTTGATGGATATTATCTTTATGCTGCCGCACAAGCTTTATTAGCACTTATGCTCGGTGTCTACTTACTACAAAACAATGTAAGTGAGCAACATCGCTCATTTGCTATGTTGCTGTTTTTGTTGTTTAACAGTTTTGTTGTCATGATGTTTGCCTCATATTTCAGTGCAGGCATGATTATTTTGTTAGGTACAATTTTCTTAGCCTCTCTATTGTTAAATGAGAAAGAACTCAAACATTTCTTGCTACTCAATCTCTTTATTTCATTGATATTTTCATTGTTGTTGTTTTTTAATGTGTTTGATTCATATCCAATTGTAACTTATAAGCGATTATGGATGTTTCATTTAACGATAACTCAAACATTAGGTATTGGATTTTCTCTTATTGTGCTAAACATGCATATGAGCATTAATCATGCTTATCAAAAAATGGTGGAATCCATTCAATTGAGTGAGCTCAATCAACTGCGTTTTCAATCGTCTATCGTTACCTCACCTGTTCCTACTATTATTTATAATCAAAAAGGGGAGATCGTTTCAGTAAATCCTGCTTGGGAAAACATCACAGGTTATAATGCAAACAATGTAAAAGATTTAAAACAATGGTTAGAACTTTCTTTGGTTTCATCAGAAGACTCGATTGCTGATTTTTTCTTACAACTCACGACCATTAATGAAAATCATTTTAATGGTATCTTCTCATTCAAGACAACAATGCTATCAGAAATTTCATTGGCTATTTACACATCTACTATAGGAGAAGATGACCATCGTAATACACTGTTTCTTACTGTTGGTATCGATCTCACAGAGCAACTTAAATTCGAAAAAATATCAAATTCAATCATCGAATCATCAAAAGATGCATTCTTACTTCTTGATATTGAAGGACAGATTTTGAGCGTAAACGAAACAGCTTGCAGCATGTTTGGATATTCAAGAGATAGACTTGTTGGTTCAAATATCATAAAATTTGATTCACAAAATCAACACTATATTATTGATCAACTTAATTTAGTTAAGGAAAAAGCATACCATCGATTTGAAACGAGTCATCTAAGACGAGATGGTAGAAAAATTGATTTGGATGTTACAGCAAGTATTATTGAAACCAATGGTACATACATTTATCTTTTCATGAGAGATATCAGTGAAAAAAATGCACAGATTCAACAAATACTCTATGTATCCACACATGATTCCTTAACCAACACTTATAACCGTCATTATCTTCAATCTTTTTTAAACAATTTGAACTATCATGCATCGTCTTTCTCCATTGTGTTTTTTGATATTAATGGAATTAAAATGGTTAATGATTCTATAGGTTATGAATACAGTGATCAATTACTTGTAGAGTTTTCGAAAATGATGAGTTCTTCACTTCGTTTTGGCGATATACTAGCACGAACAGGTGCAAGTGAATTCATGATTTACATACATGACTCAACAAAAGACATCACAAAACAAATCATTGATGAGATCTTAAAGAAAATTGATGAGTTTAATTCAACCCAAACACACCCTTTAAAACAACTTAATGTCAGTTATGGATATGCGAACAATCATCAAACAAACAATGTCATAGAGCTTCAACATAAGGCACAACAACACTTAACAAGTAATAAACTAGCTGATAAACACAGTCTTCGAAACTCCTTGCTGAATTCAATTGTGACCATTTTGTCCGAAAAGAGCCATGAAACAAAAGAACATGCAACTCGATTAAGTGAGTTAAGTGTGGCAATGGGAAAAAGACTCAATATGGTTGAGCATCATATCAGTGAATTAAAAATTCTAGCCATGCTTCATGATATAGGAAAAATTGGGATACCAGAAAATATCTTAAATAAACCAAGTGCATTAACATCAGAGGAGTGGGAAGTAATGAAACAACATCCAGAAATCGGATATCGTATTGCGATTGCTTCGGGTGAACTTGAGCAAGTAGCTCAATATATTCTTTATCATCATGAACGGTGGGATGGTCAAGGTTATCCTGCAGGACTAAAAGAAGAAGAAATTCCATTACCTTCACGTATCATTTCGATTGTGGACACCTATGATGCAATGACATCAGATCGTGTCTATCGAAAGAAGTTGCCACACCATGTGGCAATAGAGGAACTGCGCAAACATTCCAATTCACAGTTTGATGCACAATTGGTTAAGATTTTTATTGAGATTATCGAAGAGTATCAAAACAAAGAAATCACTTAAAATCATGACTCGTTTAAAGCGAGTCTTTTTTATGTTCGTAATCATACTGAATCATTTGTTTGCTTTAAATGAGATTATTCATTCAAACATTGTTTTATAGGACTAAAAAAACTACCGATAGGAATCGATAGTTTATTGTTATGATTGTAGATTAATCTTAACGGTTGTAGAATTCGACCACGAGTGATTCGTTGAAGTCGTTTGCAATTTCATTTCTTTCAGGGAAGTGAAGAAGTGTTGCTGTACGGTTGTCTTTATTTACATCCAAGAATGTTGGAACGGCGCGACCACCAGCTAATGCTTCAGTGACAACGTCAAGTTTTGCTGATCCTTCTTTGAATGAAATCACATCACCTTTGCTTGCGATGAAAGATGGAATATCAACTTTTTTACCATTAACTAGGACATGTCCATGGTTAACTAATTGTCTTGCACCTGCACGAGTGTTGGAGAATCCAGCACGATAGACAAGGTTGTCTAAGCGTGATTCAAGAACACCTAAGAAATTGTGACCGTGAACCCCTTTAAGTTTTGCTGATTTAAGGTAAGTGTTATAGAATTGTCTTTCAGTAACACCATAAGTGAAACGAATACGTTGTTTCTCACGTAATTGAAGTGCATAGTTGCTTAATTTTGAGCGACGTGCATCTTTTGCTGCTCCTGGAGCATTGGAACGACGTAAGTCGGTAGGACGTTCTGTCAACATGAATTCATATCGACGTGATTTTTTGGTTAATTTACCAATGATTCTTGCCATGATGTTCCTCCTTGTGTTTTATGGCTCATAAAACAACAACAGGGTGTCTTCTTATTAAGATGTGTTTATCCTATTCATTTCGCCCTAGCAGAGGGTTACTTTGGGGTGACCTTTCGGTTTGATAAACGCATGACCTTAATACTAGCTCACTTCTGCTATTATTAAACGCTAATGAATGATAACACAATGCCTTAAACCTGTCAATTTTTAAAACAACTGAGTGCAATTATGGTACAATAGTCATGAGGTTTTTATGGAACAAATTCTTCAATTGCTGCAAAATGATTTAGTATTATATGGATTGATTTCAATCATCGTTTTAATCGTCTTGATTCTTGTGTTGCAAAGTGTAAGAAAGAATCGATTAAAGAAACGATACAAGGAATGTGAAATTGAATTAACAACACTTAGAACCATACCACTCACTTTTAAAGTAAATAAAGCCATTGCATTGGCTAAAGTTAATGATGCTCTTCTTCCTGTTGTTGCACAATCCAATGAAGCATTAGAAAATATTAATCAACAATTTGTTGAAATCACTTCCATGATGTCAGATACAGAAGATGAGATTATGTATGGATCTTTATCACAATCTGCAAAATACTTAGACGATTTAATCCATGCACTCGCTGAATTAAGTCCAGTTGTCCACGATCTAAATCAAAGACTGGATGTTTTGCTTGAAGACGAATTTGAACAACGAAGTGAAATCACATCAATCAAAGAGACCTTTATTCAATGTAAAACATTCATTGCAACTAAAAACAATGAATTATCCATGGCAATGGATACACTTACATTGACCGTTGGTGAAATTGAAGTTATGTTTGAATCATTTGAATCATGGATGGTAGCTTCTGAATTTGAAAAAGCCAGACAAAAAATGTCAGAGATTCATCATGCTGTTGAAGACTTGCATCACCGAATTCACTCACTTCCTGAACTGATTAAAGATTGTAAAGGTCGAATTCCAACCATGATGGATGAATTATCCAGTTTATATTCATCATGCAAATCTAAAAATATTCCAGTAGACCATTTAACGATTCCAAAAAATCTTGAACTCATTTCCTCTACTTTGAAAGAGGATCTAGCATTATTGCGTAATGCCATTATCGAAAATGTTGCTAACAACAACCAAGACCGATTGAAACGTCTTCAACAAATGAAAGAATCATGTGCACATGAAGTGAGTTCTCATGATCAAGTATACACATTACTTTCGAACATTGATGTCATGCTTCCTAGTATTGAACTTAAGATGAGTGATCTTAGTCATTCTTTAGAAACTTTAAAGCAACGCTATCAAACCAATCCAAAAACGTTTGATATGGCGCATCATCAATCTTCACTCTTAAAAATTAAAGATAATTTAGTGGAAGTTGAAGTTTCTATTAAGAAACACGATCCTTACTCATCGATATTAACACTTGTTAAGGAGACATCATCATCAACTTCTGGTTTACTTAAAACCCTTGATGATGCACTTACTACGTTTAAGTCGCTGAAAGAAGATGAAGAAAGAATACGTAAACAATTGCTTAAACTTCACTTGATTGTTAATGAAATCAAGGTTAAAATCAAGAAGCATCGCTTACCAGCGATTTCTGACTCCTATAATGGAGACTTAAATAAAGCTAAGCAAATGACTGTGTTGATTGCTCAATTGCTTGAAAAAGAAGTAATTGAATTACCTCGTCTAAATCAACTTACAAATGAAGCCATTGATTATATCTATGCTCTTTACAACAACGTAAACAATATTGTAGGTATGGTTGAGATGATAGAAAGTGCCATTGTTTTCGCAAACAAGTACCGCAGTAGCAGTCCAAATTTGGATTCTGAGCTGAATCGTGTTGAGTTAAGTTTCCGAAATGGTGAATATACTTTAGCTTTAAATCAAGCATTAAAGGCCATTGAAAAACTACATCCTCACAGTTTTGAGAAACTAATCTCAAACAACGCAAAAAGTGCTCAATAAAGACAATGATTGACATTGTCTTTTCTTTGAAACCCCTAGGAGAAATGTATGCCATTTGAACAATTATCCCAACGCTTGTCTTCCATTGTTTCTAAAATCAAGGGTCAAAGTACGCTTGATGAAAAAAACATGGAGGTTATGCTTAGAGAGATTCGACTCGCTTTACTTGAAGCAGATGTTAATCTCTCGGTTATTAATCGCTTCTTAACCACCATCAAAGATAAATCAATTGGTTTATCACTAAATTCAAAAGTTACACCATCAAACATGGTGGTAAAGATTGTTCATGATGAGATTATTCGCATCTTAGGACAAGAAATGTCTTCCTTAAAGCTTAATACACCAATGATGATTGTTGGAATGGTCGGTCTTCAAGGTTCAGGTAAAACAACTTCAATCGCAAAGATTGCCAATTTTCTCAAGACGAAACATCAAAAACGTGTTTTATTGGTTGCTGCAGACTTGCAACGTTTAGCTGCTGTAACACAGTTAAAGACATTAGGTGAAAGTATTCAAGTCGAAGTTTTTTCTCAAGAGCACTCCACACCAATACAAGTCGTTGATGCAGCATTGTCTTATGCGCGTATCAATGGATTTAATGCTGTACTGATTGATACAGCTGGTCGATTGTCCATTGATGAAGAACTTATGGACGAATTGGCTCAATTAAAAGATCGTGTTAAGTTTACGGATGTTTTACTTTCCGTGGATGCAATGAGTGGTCAGGACATCATTAATGTTGCACAACGATTCAATCAAACCATTCCTTTGACAGGGATATTTGCAACAAAGTTTGACAGTGATTCAAAAGGAGGGGGGGTATTCTCGGTTGTCTCTCTTACTGGAATTCATGTCAAATTCGTTGGGGTAGGGGAAAAAATTGAGGACTTAGAGTTATTCTATCCTGATCGTTATGCCAATCGTTTGTTGGGGATGGGTGACATTGTTTCTTTAGTTGAAAAGGCACAAGAGAACATTGATCAGAAACAAGCAGTTAATGTTGCTCAAAAAATGATGACAGGTCAATTTGACTTTAATGATATGCTTGAACAAATCAATCAAGTTAGTAAAATGGGTTCGATAAAAAACATGATGAAGATGCTTCCAGGTGCTAACAAACTAATGCCAAGCATTGATGATGATGTAGCTAATGCAAATCTTAAAAAGACAAAAGCCATCATTCAATCCATGAC
>CAYSNT010000065.1:0-6618 GCA_964432505.1 uncultured Erysipelothrix sp. | reverse complement strand
CTTTTGATACAAAATCCTCATCGCATTTAATATAGCTAACAAAGCAACTCCTACATCAGCAAAAACGGCTTCCCACATGCCTACTAGACCAAAACTTCCTAAAATGAGAACCACCCCTTTAACAATAAAGACCATGAATAAGTTTTGAATAATACTTACATGATTTCGCTTTGCGATACTGAGGATTTCAATCACTTGATTCATATCATCATTAAGTATCACAACATCGGATGCTTCAATAGCTAAATCACTTCCTTTTAATCCCATAGCTATTCCACAATGACTTAAAGTTAAAGCTGCAGAGTCATTAACACCATCACCAACAAATCCAATATAGTGATGCTTCATCATTTGTTGCATTAATTCTACTTTTTGATGTGGTAAACAAGATGCATACGATTGATCTATTTCAAGTTGATTTTTGACGTGACTAACTACACCTTCATGATCTCCACTGATGATTGTGCTTTTTATACCTAAATCTTTAAGTCTTTTGATCATAGAGTAAGAGGATTCTTTAATCTGGTCTGAAATCCCAGCAATATAAATCAGTTGATCATTCTCATAGATTCCAATCCATGTTAAGTGATCAAGATAATTCAGATTTGCAATATTAAGGGATGATAATTCATCATGAGAGACTTTATTGATGCGAATGATCTTGTTTTGGTATTCGCCTATCATACCAACACCACTCAATTCCTGAATATTACTCATAGGATATGCAGTGACATTATCACAATGTTGAACTAGAGCAGAAGCAATAGGATGAGTCGAATGACTCTCTAAAGCCTTAATGAGTCTTAAAGCATGAGATGAATCTTTGATGAGGCTCACTTGATGTACAACACTCATTTTCCCATGCGTCAGTGTACCTGTTTTATCAAAAACAATAGCATCTATTTTGTTAGCCGATTCTAAAGCTTCACCTCCTTTAAAAAGGATCCCTCTCTTACTAGCATATCCCATGGAAGCAAAATAGCTTAAGGGAACAGAAATGACTAAAGCACACGGACAACTGATGACTAAAAACACCAAACTGCGATGAAGTGCTGTATTAAATGGAGTTCCGAACAATGTTAAAACAATCAATAATATGATGGCTAATCCGACCACTATTGGCGTATAGTATGCTGCAAAACGAGACATGGTTGATTCAAATTTTGCTTTTCTTTGCGATGATTCTTTAAGGTATTTTGTGAGTTTGGATAATGATGAATCCTCATACAAGGTGTTTACTTTAATGATGAGGGATTGTTGCAAATTAAGTGATCCAGCCATAACCTGCATTCCAATAGACACATCAACAGGAATAGATTCTCCTGTTAAGGAAGAAGTATCTAGAGAAGATTGTCCCTCAACGATGATACCATCACATGGAATTTTCGAACCAACAGCCACAAGAATCATGTCTCCAATTTGAACTTGTGTGGGATCAAGATATCGTAGATTACCTTGATCCATAACGACTGCTTCACTAACTTGAATATCAAGTAAAGATGAAATATGTTTTCGTGATTTTTCAACTGCACGATCTTGAAAGTATTCACCTACGGTGTAAAACAACATGACTCCTATCGCTTCTGGCCATTCATTAATGAAAATGGCTCCTAAAGTTGCGATGCTCATTAGGAAATTCTCATCAAACCATTGTTTGGCTAGAATACGTTTGACGGCTTTGCTTAACACCGGTGCACCAATGTAAAGATAGCCAGAGAATACAATCAACCGTGTGATTGTATTGATTTCTATCAGTGATAAAACAAGTGCAATAATTCCTACACCTATCTTCAAGGTCCAATTTGTCTTAGTATGTGTACCAATCAAAGTCTTGTCTTGTTCATCTTCAAAATGAACATTCACATCTTCAATCGATTTGATGTCTTTCTCAATGGATTGTTTTTGTTGAACACTTAAATCATCTTTAACACTTAAATGGACAATACTTGTATTGAAGTCAAGTGTCACGTTTTGAATATCTTTACGCTCATTCAGTTTCTTTTCAATTTTTGCTGCACAATTTGCACATGTTAATCCTTCTAAAACAATTTCTACATTTTTCATACTTGCTCCATCACATGCTCATAGGTTACTTCAAATAATTTCTTCACATGATCATCTGCAAGAGAGTAGATGATGTTCTTCCCTTTTCTTTGAGAAGTCACTAATCGAGCAAGTCGTAAGTTATTCAATTGATGAGAAAGCGCTGATTGAGACATACCACAGATTTCTTGCAAGTCACAAACACATAAATCATGCAAAAATAGAGCATGACAGATTTTTAATCGAGAAGGATCAGATATCATTTTAAGTAAAGAAGTCATTGCCCTATAGGTCTCTTGACTCAGTTGCTTAGATTTAACTTCTTCTATTGCTTGGGGATGGATCTCATAAGTAAGACATTCATTCATAACAACCTCCAACATATGATTATATGTTCATATGTTGATATTGTAGCATTTTAAACGTCAAGCACAATAAAAAAGTTTCGTGAATCACACGAAACTATAATTTAAGCTCTTGAACTATATTTTCCATCCACTGTACTTACCAAGACAATTTCATCTTGTGAGATAAATAGTGGGACTTTAATCTCTAATCCTGTTTCACATACCGCACGCTTTGAAGCATTTGTTGTGGTATCTCCTTTTACAGCAGGCTCGGTTTCAACAATCTTTAGAGCAACTTTATCAGGTAAAATTACACCTAGGATTTCACCTTCATACATTGAAATCATAACATTATCTTGAGGACGTAAGAAGTTTAACTCCCATTCAAGACGTGTTCTAGGAATCTCAATTTGATCAAAGGATGAAGTGTCCATGAAAATAACATTTTCACCATCATCATAAAGATACTGCATCTCATTCTTATCAATGTGTGCAGGTTCAATTTTGTCTCCACCTGTAAAAGAGATTTCGATGATTGAACCAGAACGAAGGTTTTTCGCCTTAGCCTTAACAATCATCTGACGCATCGCTGTTTTATTGTGGGATGCTTCTAAACATACGTAAATATTGTTTTCATAAGAAAATGTAATTCCTGGTCTTAAATCATTTGATGTAATCATAATGTTCACCTTCCACCTTTCTATTTTAAGGTTTTAGGGCTTTTTGTCAAGACTTCAGCGCCATCATCCGTGATTAAAACAACATCTTCAATCCTGACACCACCTAAACCTTCAATGTATATACCTGGTTCAATTGTAACAACGTGTCCTGGTTTTAGAAGTGCTTGTGCCCCTACCCTTACGTAAGGCGTTTCATGAATATCCATTCCTAATCCATGACCAGTGCCATGAATGAAATACTTCTCATAACCTTTTGAAGTAATGTAATCACGTGCAACACGATCAACAGATTCACCACTTATTCCTGGACGACATGCTTTAATAGCCAACTCATTTGCCTCTAGCACGACTTCATAAATCTCTTGGAGTTTAGGATTGATGTCTCCTAAGAAAAATGTGCGTGTCATGTCAGTGCAATACCCTTGATACATGATTCCAAAATCTACGGTAACAATGTCATTTTCTTCAATGATTTTCTCTGATGCCACTCCATGTGGGAAAGCTGAACGTAAGCCACTTGCTACTATCGTGTTGAAAGAGAAGTGCTTGATGTTGTGTTTAATCATATTTTGAAAAAGCAAACCAACCACTTGATTTTCACTTAATCCTGGTTTAATCAACGGTAATGTTTCTTCAAATATCAAATCCGCCAAAGCAATTCCTTCTTTTAATACTTTGATTTCATCAGGTTGTTTAACCATTCTAAAATCAGTGGCATCCACATATGCTTTCACATTGAACAGTGTACTGTAGAGTTGACTCTGCAATACCGTGGTTGTGGATGCATCAAAACATACAGTCTGTCCGTTAATGAACTTTGCAGCTTCAGATAAAACCTTAGTCTTGTCTTCAAATAAGTACAACTCATCAAACTGACATTCTTTTTTTGTTTGAAGTGCATACCGTGTATCAAAAAAACCGATGAGTTTCGTTTCTGAAATGAGTACAACCCCTTCAGTTCCACTAAAATGACTAACATAACGTAACATAGGTTGAGCGTTAACAATGAAATATTGCGCTTGATGAAGTTTTAATGCTTCTTTGAATTGATTATTGATCATATTGTTCTCTCTTTTTGTTTATTTTAAAGCTTCGATATGATAATTTCAACCACATTATAGTTCGTCATATCAAATCGAATAAAATAATGAAAAAGAGCTGAAGTGGTCGT
Source organism: uncultured Erysipelothrix sp. (assembly GCA_964432505.1). Lineage (GTDB taxonomy): Bacteria > Bacillota_I > Bacilli_A > Erysipelotrichales > Erysipelotrichaceae > UBA6182. The sequence continues at coordinate 2,377 of CAYSNT010000065.1, read as the reverse complement.
TTGTATCTCACACTCAAAATCACTTGTGCATGTTTGAGCTTGATGACGTAAAAGTTGAATCACCTTAATGTGTTCGTTAATAACATTTCTGGCTTCATCATATGAGATGGACACTTGATTTTGCCAGTAAAAGGATAAACTAAATTGTATCCCAACACTCATGAAAAGTAAGAAGACAAACCAACCTTGAAGAAACACACTCCCTTTTTTATTTCTTACTAACATACAGTTCTCTTTTTATTCCTTGAAATTTGAACGTCATGAATATCTTTTGCTCTTGTTTAATAATCGTAAAATCCTCAATGTTTTCTAACATTATTTGATGGCCTGGTGTAAGGATCACTCTATGATTACGATATTGTAGACATATATCATGAGTAAAACAAACGTTGTCATCCTGATATGCACCTTGATACAACGCACTTAAATAATCTAGTTGCATCTGTACATAAGCTACTTTGAAATCGTCTAGATTGAAAGGTTTTGAAAGGACACGTATTCCTTGTATCGCAACGATGAGAAAAAAGGAATAGATGAAAAGATTCAAGAGAGTTTGCATAAGAATACTTCCTGATTGCTTACCCATAAAGCACATGAATAAATGTGATTATCAAAGACAGTAAATACAGTAGTGCAAGTCCTTCAAGTATACTAGTTCCTTTTTTGTATCGCATAATACCCTCTTCCTATGTGAAACACAACTTGATAACGATCAAAATGATAGGTGTATGAGCGGGAAAATGAAAACTGTGGATGATATCGATTAATAACAACATTATCCAAAACAATGTCTTGCGATTGATGATGTGAAATAGTTTTCATCATCATAGAAAAGATTTGTGCATCGATATGATGAAATGAATGAATCGTTTGCACTGAATTAAAAGTGGTAATGAAGGTAATTGAAATGATTATTACCATTAACATCTCAACTAATGTATATGCTTTACGGTTTTTTTGCTTTGAAATTTTCATAGCGAATTCTTTCACCATCACAATACAACTGTTCAGCTTCGACACTTTGTTGTTGAATCAGATTATCTAATGTTTGAGGATAATGTTGATACTCCATTTTGTATTGAAGTATAGCCGCATTTACAAGATTGACTTGTGCTTCACACGTTTTTGAACTAGCTAGGGTGAGTATATGATAAAGATTAGGAATGGTTGTGATCAGAAAATAAGATAAAATCAAAATAACCACCATCATTTCAATGAGAGTAAACGCTCTTTTTCTCTTCATATGTTTTTCATCCACTGATAAGGTAATGCTAGTAGAGTCATCATAGCCATCAAATTAAGCCCAATAAAAAGATAAAGTACTAATAGAACTTTACGATTGATTTTATGCAGTTCTAAAACTATGCAGTTCTCAAGTTGCTTTTGCCATAGCTGACAATTCTTATGATGGTGAAGTGAAATCTGTTCATACAACCATCCCTGCATTTGATGATGATGACTGTTATCTTCAATCCATTGCTTCATACCTTCTCCCCTTTCAATAAGTTCTTTAAGATCAATCGTTAGAATTCTAAACAATGCATTGTTTTGATAGGTCTTAATGAGATTCACCACATGATTTATCGCAAGGTGATCATGTTTGAAACTATTAAAGGCAATAATAAAATGCCACTCTATGACTAATTTAATAAAGGAATGATTTCTGCAGTTTTGAATTGCAAGCACTTTTCGAAACAAAGAAGCAGTTAACCACCACACCAATAAAACCCCACTCACAACAATCACAATAACCATTGAATTAACCCATATCATAAAGTTAAACTCCCAAGGAAATGAAAAATTCATTTGACTAAGAATTGTTTTGAATTGAAAACGAAATAACACAAGCATAAGATAACTGCTTATCAACATGGAGCAAGGATAAACAATAGAATAAAACACTTTTAACCATTGATCTTTTAACCAAAACAATGACTTTAATATATCGATGTGTTCATAAAAATGATGGGAATCATCAATTCCATAATTCTTTAGAAACATCTGATTGGTTTCATAAGGTAAATTAAACATGACTTTGATAACTTCATAAGGCTGATTCAATTCACACGATTGATGAATGAGTGATAATTGAAGCGGTGTTAATGTTGGTTTCTTCAATTTGAACGATGACTTGAATCTTTGAAGCATAATTGTCCTCATTTCTAGATTGAATAAACCAAGCATTGATGATTGAAAAATCAAAATCAGGAATCATGGAAAGCATTCTAGTCTTAGCCATTTCTACATCATGAGCATGAAATGTCATGCACACCAAATGCCCACTCAATGAAGCTTCATAAGCTACTTTTAATTCATGTTCATTTCTTATTTCTTCTAGCACGAGCACTTGAGGATGGTGGCGAAGTGCATGATATAC
>CAYSNT010000064.1:0-6669 GCA_964432505.1 uncultured Erysipelothrix sp. | reverse complement strand
GTGATTTAAACCATGTCCTTCATCAAGAACCTCAAAGTCTTACCATGAGTGAGAAGCAACGACTCGCTATAGGATCTTTATTGTGTTTTGATGTGGATACCCTCATCTTTGATGAACCACTTATCTATTTTGATTGTTTTCATATAAAATGGTTTCTTCATTTAATTGAAGACTTAAAGAAACAAGGGAAAACCATCATCCTTCTTGATCATCATGTTGAACACTACGACACATTCATAGATGATGTCATAGTGTTAAGTGAGGGAAATGTTGTATATTCAGGAACCATACAAGAAGGATGGTCTTATATGCTACATTCAATCACTTCCTTTGAGTCGCTGACGAGATTTTTCTCTCAAAAAACAAAGCCAATTAGAAACTTAGATGAAGCTCTTACCTACTTAAAAGGAGAAGATCATGTTTAAAATAAGTAATCTACTTCTTTCAAGTAAACACAACACACTAAGTATTCCATTCATAGAAGCTTCTTCATCAAGTTGTGTTGGAGTGATGGGTAGAAGTGGTAGTGGTAAAACATTGTTATTGGAATGCATTGCGGGGAAAATCAAACGATACAATGGTACTATCACCATCAATGATCTTGTACTTAATGAGATGAGTGTTTCTCAACGCAGTCAATGGGTTACTTCATTGTTTTCAAATGCTTTTCAATTCATGACGTCTAATGTGGAGAAAGAAATCAAATATGGATTAAGTCCTCATTCTTTTGATGAAGAAAGATTGAATACAGTACTGAAACTATGTCATCTTGAACATGTAAGAAAACTTCATCCTATGGATTCTTCAAGTTCTATTCAAAAAAGAATATTAATGGCGATTGCGTGTTTAAGAGATGCTAAGCTTGTTTTAATGGATCATTTAGATGCAGGATTGGATCATACAAGCACTCACATTTTAATTAATGTGGTGGATTTCTTGAAAAATCAAGGCAAAACCATTATTATGGTATCTCACAACATGAATTTAATTGCAGAATGTTGTGATCAAGTACTGGTTTGTGATTCAAAAGCTTCATTTGTGGGAAGCATGAAGTCGTTATGTGAACATCAACCTATTTTGGATACTCATGGTTTGCAACTCCCAGTAGTAACACAAATGAGCCAAGCACTTGAACTACCATTGTGCACAACACTTCAAGAATGGAATGATTTATGGATAAAAGAATGATGTTTGGAATTTTTATTGCCTTATGGATACAATTTATCGCAACTGTTGAAATGAGTATTGTGATGCCATTGGCTCCTGTCATTGCGCAAGCGTACAATGTCTCTTCAGCGAATGCGATATTACTTAATATTGGTTTTGCCTTATTTGGTGTGCTTGCACCTTTACTTGGATACAACGGTGATAAGTATGGAATCAAGAAAATGCTTTTAGGAGCATTATCTTTCTTTGTGTTAGGATCCATGCTTGTGGCCAGTGTGAACACCATTACAGGATATGTCTTAGGTCGCTCATTATTAGGATTAGCGTTTTTTACCATCTTAGGGATGAGCCAAAGTTACATCATTCAAACTGCACCCCACCTTAAAGGACCTTTAAGTGGATTACATCGTATTGTCTTTGCGTTAGGAGTATTCGCATCACCATGGTTAGGGCAAGTGTTAGTCGAGTCTGGATCATTGCAACTCCTCTACAACATCTTAACGATTACGGGAATCATTACTTTAACCATGACAAGCTTTATTCCAGAAATCCAAGATAAAACCACCAGTCGCTCTCTTAAGGACTTATTACATACCTTAAATCAGAAAGTGGTAATTGGATGGTTAATTGCTGTATTTCTTTATGCCTTACCTGCCATTTATTTCTTTAACTATTTAAGTATTTACCTTAATGATTTGGGATGGAGTGGTGCTGCCATCACGACTCAATATACTTTAGGTGCATTAGGTAGTGTACTAGGAGGATTTCTGATTGTCTTTATCACTGCTAAATTTAAATTATCATCATTACTTAAACTCTTTGTGTGGTTACCTGCCATTGTCTTAGCACTCTTTATTACCCAAGATGTGGGGTATTATCCAGTCCTAGGTTTATCCTTTGGTTTATTCTTTGATGCAACCTGGGGGATGGTCTTCCCTTATGCGAGTACTTTAGTTCCTCATTATGCAGCTACATTCTTAACTTTGATTTCACTGGTGATGGCCTTTACCAATGTGGTCACTACACTGAGTGGATCATGGGTATATCAAATGGGAGGATTCTCTCTTATGATATGGTTATGTGTGATTGGGGGACTCTTAGGAGCGTTGATTCAATTCATAATCATCAAACAAAAAAGCGCGTGAGCGCTTTTCTTATTCAACCGTAACTGATTTTGCTAAATTACGAGGTTTATCGACATCACATCCACGAAGAACTGCAGTGTAATAAGCAAAGAGTTGAGTGATAATAATACTGACAAATGGCATAACCCAATCTTCAAGAGTAGGGAGGTTAAGTACCTCATCATACACATCATCTGATAATGGGGTATTCTCTTTCTTAATGACTAAGACTTTAGCTTTACGAGCTTTAACTTCTTTAATGTTAGAGATGGTTTTCTCTACAATACTATCCACTGTTGCGATCGCAATAACTGGGACATCATCAGTAATAAGAGAAATCGTGCCATGTTTTAGCTCTCCAGCAGGATAGGCTTCAGAATGAACATATGATATTTCTTTAAGTTTTAATGAACTCTCTAATGCGACATGATAGTCTAAACCACGGCCAATGAAGAATAAACTACGGGCATTCATGAATAAGGAAGCGTGATGTTGAACTTCATCTTTCTTATCAATCATAGGTTGAATGTGTTGAGCAACATTCAATAACGTTTTCACATTTGCTTTAACTTCGTCTAGGGTTAAAGTTTCTTTGTATTGAGCAGCATAGAGTGATAATGCAGCCAATAAAGCAGATTGAACAAAGTAGGCTTTCGTACTTGCAACCGCAATCTCTAGTCCAGCGTGAGTCATCAAGACAATATCAGCTTCACGAGCGATAGATGAACCCACCACATTCACAATAGCCATAGTTTTAATGCCTTTTGATTTGGCTAAACGAAGAGCAGCTAAGGAATCCGCTGTTTCACCAGATTGAGAAATGATGAGGACTAAATCATTGGGGAGTAATAGAGGATCACGGTATCTGAATTCAGAAGCCACATCCACATCAACACTAATACGAGCAAACTTCTCAAAGTAGTATTTACCAAGCATCCCAGCATGCATGGCAGTTCCACAAGCCACCACATGAATTTTTGAAATAGTATTAAAGAATCCATGAGGAATTTTCTCGGCAGTGAAATCAAAGAGATCACCTTGTAGTCGAGGATTCAGTGTTTTTAAGAATGCGGCAGGTTGTTCATGAATCTCTTTCAACATGAAGTGAGGAAAACCCTCTTTTTCAGCTGTTTGCTCATCCCAATCAGCCACATTGATGGTTTTAGATAAGACTTCCTTGTCTTTGTTTAAAACCACCACATCATTACGTGTGATGATCGCAATCTCATCATGTTCTAACAACATGTAACGTTTGGTGTACTTAAGTAAAGCAGTCATGTCAGAAGCGATGAAGTTTTCATCTTCTCCTAAACCAATGAGTAGAGGAGAATCATGTCGAATGGCATAAAGTGTTTCAGGATGATCCACAAACATCATTCCTAAAGCATAAGATCCACGAATCTTTTCAAGCACTTTAAGAATGGCTTGAATAGGATCACCTTTTTGAACATAATAGTAATCCAGTAACTTTGCCACAGCTTCTGTATCGGTTTCTGATTCAAAGGTATAACCTTTGCGAATCATACGCTCTTTAATCGCAGCGTAGTTTTCAATAATGCCATTATGAACCAATGAAATACGAGCACTACCATGTGGATGGGAGTTAATATCACTTGGTTCACCATGAGTGGCCCAACGTGTATGCCCAATTCCAACATGAGATGTCTTGTAGTTGGTAAAGTCGACTTTTTTAACCATGTCCGCAATGCGTCCTTTGGTTTTTTCAGTTAAAATCGTGTTTTCTCTAAATAAGGAAAGACCAACGGAGTCATAACCTCTGTATTCTAATTTTGATAATCCATTAATGAGTACATCACTGGCCTGTCTATGACCGATGTAACCTACAATTCCGCACATGAAAAAATGTCCTTTCTTTGCATTGCCCTATGATGTTGTGGATTTGACCACGGGCTATCGAGTATGCTACCCGAAGAGGCATCCGCCGAATTTTCGATACTCCTCTTACCTCGTCACTATACTAGCCTGGCGCTTGATTCAATTGTATATGTTAGGGTCTCCTTTCGTATGTTAAGAATATCACAATATCTTACTTCTAGCAATGATGCTTAAACGTGTAACCGAACATAAAAAGTAAGACTTTAAAGGTTTCAAAGTATAAAAATGTTTTACATCCTTCAAAAATTGTGTATAATTTATAAGCACTGCACCAGTGGCGGAATTGGCAGACGCGCACGCTTGAGGGGCGTGTGGGAGACCGTATGGGTTCGAGTCCCATCTGGTGCACCATAGGATTCAACAAAGCTCACTTTAATAGAAGTGAGTTTTTTTATTCTATTCAACACTTGTAATGAAATTGAATGTCTTTATGCTAAGATTAGTTTATGAAGACAACACCTCAAGTAAAAAATATCATAAGACAAAGTCTTAAACTCACGAGAATTAAACAACGCTTTTTAACTAGAAAAAACGCTCATCGCTTTATGCTTCGACATGGCCAACAAACCAATCAAAGCAAGATGATTAAGACTAAGAATCTTAAGTCAGTAGTTAAACTGGAAACGATTGAGGCACTTTCTGTTATTCAACTCACATCAAGTGTTCAAAACAACCACATCATTATCTATCTTCATGGTGGAGCTTTTGTTCAAGGATGCACATCGTATCACTTAAGGTTTATGGATTACCTTGTTCAATCCACAAACGTGACACTGCTTTGTCCATTGTATTCAAGACTACCTTTTTCAAATGCAACTCAAACCCTTCATGAACTCACTATTATGGTGAAACAAGTGATTGATTTGAATCCATTTTCCATCTCACTGATAGGTGATTCAGCAGGAGGATGGCTTTCGTTAACTCTAGCTCAAATCATGAGAGATCAGTATCAGACATCTCCTAATCATTTATTCCTGCTTTCACCTTGGATTGATCTCACAATGAGTAAAGTTGATCCAGATTTAGAAAACAAGGATGTGATATTAAGTAATGAGGGGCTTCGATACTTAGGTCAGCAATTCAATCCTGAAAACAATGTTGGATATCAAATCAATGATTCCCTTGATCAATTAGGAAAAATCCATTTCTTCGTAACTGATCATGAACTGTTTTATAATCAAATCATTGATTTTCAAACACAAGCCTCCATGCAAAACATCACTGTTAATGTCCACATTGAGGAAGGACTCTTTCATGACTACATGTTGTTTCCATTACCAGAATCAAAAGAAGGGTTAAAAAAGATAATCCAAGAATTAAAAACACTCACTGAACAGTGAGTGTTGTTGTTTTAGCGTTTCTTGCGAAGTGCAGTAAAAATCCATAAACCAATGAGATAGAGCACACCAGCGGTAGCTAAGATCATGGCGTTAACCATAAAGATAAGATCATCCCAACCGTTTGTGTTTGGTCCTACAAAGGACCAGAAGGCTGCAAGTGCAGCTAAGGCAAACAAGATGTAGGCTCCATAAATAAGTTTAGTCACTTTAAACTTGGAAACGACGAAGACGATCAGTGCAGTAATGAAGCCAAAGGCTAATGCTAATCCTAAAATTCGAAGAGTTGTATCCATGTGTGATTCCTTTCTTAGCCTTTGATAAGACGTTTAACCACAAACCAAGTGAATCCATATCCAAAGAGAGCTGCTGTCGATAAGACTACCATGATAGTATATCCAATCCCAGCATAAACGTTGTCAGGATCAAAGGTAAATAACATAATGAAGAAGAACAATATGACACTAGCAATAATAAACACGCCACTCATTAAACTGAGTTTGAATCGTTTATTTAAAGCATAGTTTAATCCAAAGAGAATTGCACCAACCACGCCGCTAATCGATAAAGGCAGTAATAGTTCCATAAGGACCTCCATGTAAGGGATTGATTCCCTTTACAATTTGAATTGTACCATATTATATAATACAGTCAAGACATTTAATACAAAAACATTAATTTTTTTGTGATTTCTGCGTTTTTTTTATTAAAACATGAGATTTAATGAGATTTTTTCACAATATAAGGCGTAATTATGATGAGTCAAAAAAAATTAAGAGCAAGCTCTTAATTATTTCTTTAATATTCCTTTAACTAACACCCAGGTAAGCACATAACCAAGTAATGTGAATACAGACAGAATAAGCATGATGAGGAAACCTAGCGAAGCGAATGAGTTGGTTTCATTAGGATAATAAATCATGATGAAGAATCCCATGATAAACACTGAAATGATGTATACTCCAATGACATAGTCAATTTTAAACTTTCGGTTCATAAGATAGAAGAAACCAAAGAGTAAGGATCCAATGATAAAACTAATTACACTAGGTAGTGGCATACAACCTCCTTAAAGCATGATATTAAACACATTGTATAGGAAAAATGTGGGTGTTGGATAGTCTTAAAGCACAAAAGCTTTTAAG
>CAYSNT010000063.1:0-6691 GCA_964432505.1 uncultured Erysipelothrix sp. | reverse complement strand
TTGAGTGGCCTAGAAAGAAATTTATCAATTTAGACCTAAATTGATAATACGAGAATTATGAAAAAAGCAATCATTATTTTTTCCCTCTTAATGGGTTTACTTGTGGTTTCACAGTTGGATGTATTCAAATCCAAAGGTATTCTTGAAGTATATGGTCTAGAAAATCAATCTGTAGAAGAGGTTGTACAACTTCTTGAAAGTGGTGCAATTGATGCATCAGGATTAACCGCATTCATTAATTCAGAAGAACTAAACTTACAAACCAAAAATGATTTAGTGACAATGAAACTTCCAGAAAATGAGTTTTACCTCTCATTTGCTCCATACATCACTTCATCTCATGTTTGTCAAACGCATTATCTAACTTCTTGCCAAGGTGAAATGAGAAATGAAACCTTCATGATCAAAGTTGTTCTAGAAGATGGAACAGTCTATCTTGAAAAAGAGGTTACTAGTGAAAACAATGGCTTTGTAGGAGTGTGGCTTCCTAAAGATATTAAAGGTGTTCTGCACATTAATTATGAAGATATGCATGTCAGCAGTTCAATTTCGACCTACGATGAAGATCCAACTTGTTTAACCACTCCCCTTCAATTGGTAAAAAATGAGGCTCACACTGAATAAAGTGTGAGTTTTTTTTACTTTCATTGTAGGATTAACCGATTAATCAAACGTACTATAAACTATTGTATTGAGAATTTCAGTTGAGTTTGATAAAGTGTTGTTGCGGGGTGAATATGAAAAACTTAGGGTACTTATTGAATCGTATATTTTCAATGAATTTTAAAGGCGTTTTCGATGTTGCGAACAAGGTACATCAAAAAACAGGCAAAAGCAAAACGTTGATTCTTTTTGACATTGTGTGGTGTGGCTTAAGGCATATGGCTGGTTATGTGGATTATTTAATATTTGAAATGCATGACTTGAATGAATCACAGCGAAAAACCATTATGACTCGTGGAAGAAATAATGCGTATGTAAGAGCACTTAATGATGCTTCATATCATTATCTTTTTGATAGTAAGAAGGATTTTAATAAAACCTTCAGTAGATTCGTTAAGCGTGATTGGATAACTATCACTGAAGCAACTTTTGAAGAATTTGAAAACTTCCTTAACAACAAAGACGTTTTCTTTGCAAAACCTAATAATGGTATTTGTGGACGAGGTATTGAAAAGATTCGTGTTAAAGATTATGAAGATCCACGTACTTTATGGTATAGCTTACAAGACAAAAATTTAACTTTACTTGAAGAAGCGATTCCTCAACATCCAGAAATGAATGCTCTACATCCAACATCAATTAACACTGTTAGACTTGTAACCATTTTGATTGGTGATAAAGTGCATATTCCAGCATCTTACTTGCGTATAGGCAATAATCGCATCGTCGACAACTTCAATAGTGGCGGAATGGTTGTCCCTATTGATGTAAAAAATGGAATGATTCATCACAAAGCGATTGATAAAGCAGGTAACCATTATGAGTTTCACCCAAGTACTAATACTTCAATTCCAGGATTTCAAATTCCACATTGGGAAGAATGCTTGACCTTAGTTAAGGAAGCTGCAATGGTTGTTCCCCAAATGCGATTGATTGGCTGGGATGTTGGAATTTCGACACGTGGTCCTCTTTTAGTCGAAGCTAACCAATATCCAGGACACGACATATACCAACTTCCAGTCCATACTCCAGACAAAATTGGAATGTTACCTACATTTGAAGCTATCATTAAAGTAAAATAAAACGTAGATTTGCATCTACGTTCTTTTTGACTTATTTAGATGATTTTAGAATTTCATCAATCCGATTACCACGTTCAAGTGAATCATCGATTTCAAAGAGTAAACTAGGGATTTTCTTAATTTTTAGTTTAGAACCAAGAGAAGATCGAATAAATCCTTTTGCTTTGTCCAAATTTTCCATTAAATGGTTTTGTCCTTGAGGAAATGTGACAAACACTTTAGCAATTGAATAGTCTTTTGATAGCTGAACATCGGTTATGGTTACCCATTTTAATGTTGGATCTTTAACTTCACTCATTAAAATCAATGAAACTTCTTTACGAATGATTCCTTCTAAGCGTTCTAGTTTAATGGTCATGATTATTCACGCTCCACTTCAACAGATCCAAAGGCTTCAATTAAGTCGCCTTCTTTAATATCATTAAAGTTTTCAATGGTACATCCACAATCAAATCCAGCAGTAACTTCTTTCGCATCATTAGAGAAACGTTTAAGAGAACTTAAACGACCTGTGTACACAACAACTCCATCGCGAATAAGTCTAACATGCGCATTTCTAATAAGTTTTCCATCAGTAACCATGCATCCAGCAATGGTACCAATTTTTGATGCTTTAAAGATTTGACGTACAGAGGCTTGACCAAGAATGATTTCTTCAAAGATTGGATCTAGCATCCCTTTCATAGCTGCTTCCATTTGCTCAACAACTTTATAAATAATGTTGTGTAAACGAATATCTACCCCTTGCTCTTGAGCAATTTTTCGAATAGCGGCAGTAGGACGAACATTAAATCCGATAATAATGGCCTTAGAAGCTGCTGCTAACATAACATCAGATTCTGAAATAGCTCCAGCTGTATTACGAATAACATTAACTTTGACTGATTCAACATCAATTTTCTCAAGCGAAGAACGAACTGCTTCAGCACTACCTTGAACATCGGCTTTGATAATTAAAGGAATTTCTTGAACATTACCTTCTTTGATTTGTTTTGATAAATCATCAAGAGATAACGCAGATGTAATTCTACGCTCAGTTTCAATTTTTGCTTGTGAACGTTTATCTGCAATGGCACGAGCATGACGCTCATTAGTAAACACTTTGAATATATCCCCTGCTTGAGGAACATCATTTAATCCTATGATTTCAACTGGTGTTGCAGGACCTGCTTCTTTAATTTCATGTCCATCATCATCCGTCATTTTTCTTACTTTACCAAAACAAGCTCCAACTACAACAGGATCACCTACTCGTAATGTTCCATTTTGAACAAGTAGTGTTGTCACTGGACCACGTCCTTTGTCAAGCTTAGCTTCAACTACGGTACCAACAGCCTCACGTTTCGGATTAGCTCTTAAATTTTCTACTTCCGTTAAGACAAGAATTGTTTCTAATACTTCACTAATTCCCGTTCCTTTTAATGCTGAAATTCGCAAATAAATGGTATCTCCACCCCACTCTTCTGGTGTAAGTCCCATATCTGCTAGTTGATTCATCACTTTGTCAGGATTGGCTGTTTCTTTATCCATTTTATTTACAGCAACGATGATAGGTACACCTGCTGCTTTCGCATGGTCAACAGCTTCCTTGGTTTGAGGCATAACTCCATCATCCGCAGCAACGACAATAATGACTAAATCTGTGATTTTAGCTCCACGAGCACGCATAGCAGTGAACGCTTCATGCCCTGGGGTATCTAAAAATGTAATTCTCTTCTTATTGTAAGATACTTGATAAGCACCAATGTGCTGAGTAATACCACCAAACTCACCAGAAACGACTTTTGACTTACGAATCGTGTCAAGCAATGTTGTTTTACCATGGTCAACGTGCCCCATGATGGTGACAACAGCTGGACGTTCCACAAGATCCTCTGGATTGTCTTCAGTACTGTCTTCTAAACTTGTTTCATCAAAAATCTCTTCTTTGATGACGTCAACACCAAATTCAAGACAAACCAGTTCAACTAAATCATCATCCATGATTGAGTTAATGGTAACCATTTTCCCTAGCATGAACAACAACTTGATGATTTCACTGGCATTCTTTTTTAGCTTCTCAGCTAATTCTCCCACCGTAATTCCATCGGTATACTTAATTTCTTTAACTTGTTCAACCGATTTACGTGGCGCAAAAGTTCCTCCTGTATTAGGACGACGATTGCGATTGTTGTTTGGCTTTTTGGAGTTATTTCTTTTCATTCCTTCACCTCTTTCAATGCTTCTTTGATTTGTTTAGCAAGTGCGCTATGTGTGATGGCACACGCAACACGTGATGTTTTGCCGATGGCTTTTGAAAGTTCAAATGAAGAAAAACTTTCAATCACGTCAATATGGTAGAAAGCACACTTGTCTTTAATCTGCTTTCGTGTTCTTTCTGATGCATCATGCGTGATGATGACTAAACTAGCCTTTTGTGAGCGAACACTGGGTAAAATTTGATCCCCAGTCACTAGAGCGTTCGCTTTAACACACAATCCTAAAAGAAACAAACTATGATTCATTAAACAACGATCTTAATTCTTCAATAAAGGATGGGTCTAGTGTGACTTCTAAAGCACGTTCAAGTGCTTTACGCTTCAAGGCTAATTCAACAGCTTCTTTACTCTTCTTTAGATAAGCTCCCCGTCCATTCATGCGACCAGTCATATCAATTTTAACACTTCCTTCAGGTGTTCTTACAATGCGTAATAACTCTTTTTTAGGAAGTTGTTCTTGAGTTGCGATACACTTTCTTAAAGGAATTTTTTTCATTATTCCTCCTCATAGTATTCATCATACTCATCGTAATCGATATCATCTTTCCATAAGAAGTCTTCTTCAAGTTCTTGACGTTTAAGTTCAGCTAACTCTTCATCAGTATAAACTGGCGTATTGACAATCTCTTTTTGTTTGAGCATTTCAACCACATTAATACGTGGTTCATGTTCCACTTCTTTGTCTTTATCACGATCAAAGTATTTTTTCTTCTTCACTTCTTTCTTAACTTCAACTTTAGTCGCATCTGCTAATTTCTCAAACTTGGATACAAAGGTATCGCGCTTCTTGATTTCACGTTTAACACGTTTCTCAACCACTTTTTCTTCTTTTGGTTCAGTTTTAGTTGTTTTAGTAGGTGCTGGAGTTGTTTTAACTTCCTCTACTTTAATTTCTTCTACTGTTGTTTCTTCTACTAAAGGTTCAACCACAGCAACAACAGGCTCTTCTTTAGTTTGAAGTGCAGCTTGTTGTTGATTGAATAAACGTTCTAATACAGCTTTTTCAGCTTCTTCTTGGCGACGATTAGCTTCTCTTAAGGCACGTTCTGCATGTTTTTCCGCAAGTTTGGTTTCAACGACACTCATGTAGTTTTCATACTTGGTCATGTAGTCAATACCCGCTGCTTCCGCATCACTCTTCGATTTAATGTCAATCTTTTGACCTGTTAACTTAACTGCCAATTTCGCATTCTTCCCTTTTTTACCAATGGCTAATGATAATTGATTGTCATCCACAACGACCATTAAACCACGATTTTCATCGTGAGGGAAAACAGCTAAAATTTGTGCTGGAGCTAATGCATTTTTGATGAGTTCAATTGAATTCTCACTCCATAAGAAAATATCGATTTTCTCGCCTTTAAGTTCATCAATGACCACTTGAACACGAGATCCTCTAGGACCAATACACGCTCCAATAGGATCAATGTCTGAATTCTTTGAGAAAACAGCAATCTTCGTTCTTTCACCTGCTTCACGAGCAATAGCCTTAATCTCAACTAACCCTTCGTAAATCTCAGGAACTTCTTTTTCAAATAAACGACGAACAAGTTTAGCATCAGCACGTGATACCAATACTTGAGCTCCTTTTGTTTCTTTGTTAACTTCTGTGATGACAACACGCAAGTGAGAACCTTCGATGTAACGCTCATTTGGAATTTGAGCAGCTTTAGGCATCATGGCTAAGGTTTTACCTAAGTTAACGACCACAAACTTCTCTTCAACTGATTCGATGGCAGCAATCACCATTTCATCCTTCTTATCTTCATATTCATCAAAAATAGCTGCTTTCTCAGCTTCTCTGATTTTTTGCTTTAGAACGTTCTTTGCGAGAAGTGCAGCTGCTCTTCCCAATTCCTTCATTTCGCGACGTTCATCTACATAATCTCCAAGTTGAATGCCTTCAACACGCTTTTGAGCATCTTTCAAAGAAATTTCCAACTCGTCATCTTCAACCTCTTCCACAACTAAAAAGCGTTGGTAAAGTTGAATATCACCATTCTCGTTAATTTGAACACGAACAATCGCATCTGGAATCTCAATTTGCTTGCGATAAGCTTTGGCTAAAGCTTCTTCTACCGCTGCAACAACGATATCCTTAGAGATTGAACGAGTGGACTCAATATTTGCTACTAAGAGCATTAGATCTTTTATGTTCATGTTTCTTAATCCTTAATCGCATGACGTTTGAAGACAATGTTGTCTTTTTCAATGCGAACGTTTTTACTCTTTCCTTTGATTTTTTGTTGGAGTGTAATTGATGTTTCATCAATGTCGATGAGTAGTCCAGTAAACTCAATGTTTTTATCGATTGAACGTAATGTACGAATATAGACAGGTCGATTGATTGCATCTTTGAGCTGTTCATCATCGAAAATCTCACGCTCAATACCAGCAGTGCTCACATCTAGCATGTATTCATCAGGAAGTTGTTCTGCAACTTCATCCAATGTTTCAGAAATATCGAAGGATACCAATGCTGTGGTATCTAAATCGAGTGCACGATGTGGATCATAGACCAGTACCTCTAAAATCCGATCTCCTCCCAAATTCTTCCAAGTCATACTGTAACATTTAACTTGGTGCTTATCGAAAATGGGTTGACATAACTGCTTTAACTCATCACTTTTCAAACAGTGAGTCCTCCTTATACAAACACGAAGGAGTGGCATGGCCACTCCTTGAGTA
>CAYSNT010000062.1:0-6702 GCA_964432505.1 uncultured Erysipelothrix sp. | reverse complement strand
ATTTCATTGTTTTGCAATGTTTGCGCAAATAAACGGTCTTGATGCACAAGTTGCGCTAAAGGTCCTTTTTGATGCATGTAGATGCAATGATAGTTCATAGATACCTCAAGGAAAAAGTAGGCATGTATATCATACCTACTTTTGATCTTTTTGGAAAGTTGAAGCGTTGTTTAATCAAGATTAATATAAACCGAAGCTGAATAAGTAAGCAATGATAACTGAGATTGGGCCGGTGATTAAACGTGAGAATAATACCGCAGGGACACCCACTTCAACAGTTTTAGGTTCTGCTTCTGCAAGCGTTAATCCTACAGGAACGAAGTCAGCACCTACTTGAGCGTTAATGGCGAATAATGCTGGAAGAGCCATGGATGGAGCAAGACGTCCTGCACCAATTTCAACCCCTAACAACACACCAATAACTTGAGCAATAACAGCGCCTGGACCTAATACAGGAGATAAGAATGGGATTGCTGCAATGAAGGACAAGACAACCATTCCAAAGATATTTCCAGATAGAGGTTTGACGGCTTCCGCAATTACGGTACCAACACCAGTAAAGGTAATTAAACCAATCATCATGGAAATGAATGCCATGAATGGTAAGACGTTTTTAATAACGATATCAACGGATTCACGTCCTGCTTGGTAGAATGCTCCTACGACTCCACCAACAGCACGGCCGATCTTATTAATTAATGCAGCCACAGGGCTTTGTTTACTAGCCATTTCTTTTTTGACCTCCTCTTTTACAGCTTTAACATGTGCTTTCTTTTCTTCTTTAGTTGGAGTCACTGGTAGAGGTGGAGTACTTCCATCCGCCATTGCAATGTCTTCAACACGAACACCTGAGACGAAGTTTTCTTCGTTCATGAATTTCATAAGAGGACCTGATGGTGTAATTGCATGCAAGTCAATGGTGAGAACTCCAAGTTTTGGATAAACACCACAACGAGCTGTACCACCACAGTCAATAACAGCACAAATCATTTCATCGACTTCTACTTTAGTACTAAAACCATCTCTAGCTTCGACGCCAAGTAAATCAGCAATACGTTGAGCTACAGGATGAATTCCACCACCAGTAACAGAAGCAACAATTTTCTTTTTGTCAGTTTCTGCTAGAAGTAATGGGCCACCCCATCCTCCTTTACCTTTGGTGACTTTGACGACTTTTACATCTGCCATAATCTTAGTCTTTCCACATCATCTTAGTGAGGGTTTCAGTAACGATACCACGAATTAAGATGACGATTACCCCTACGATAAAGTAGCGAAGTGCTAATGGGCCTAAGCTTAATCCTAAAGTAGTAAGACCAGAGGAGATACCAATCCAAACGAATAATTCACCAGCATTCGCATGTGGGAATAATCCAGTAATTGGGTGAACAAATGATACCGCTGCATCATAGAAAGCTGGTTTTTGTTTTTCTTCAACGAATTTACCAAATGAATAACACATTGGGTTTGTTAAGAAGAAAACAGCTAGGACTGGGAACACAGTGTAACGTAAGACAATGTTTTTTGTCATCAGACGAGCGAATCCAGTTACACGTTCTTCACCAATCAAGACGATGAGGGCGTTAACAAATGTCAACAAGACGATGAGGGTTGGTAAGATACCAGTCACAAGTGATGTTAATACTCCACCACCCGCATTGAATATCCCAATAAACCCTTCAGCTAATTCAACTAAGAAATCCATAATGTTCCTCCTTATATAGGTTTTAAACAACTAACTGCGATAATCCCTGCTTCAATCTTTCGTCGTTGATCTTTTCGATCGCTTGGATAAAGGCACGACTAAGGCGTTTATCTTTCTTCGATGTCATCGACGCGACCACTTCATGTGGCATCAAACCAACATATTTTGGGATGCTTTTGAAGCGAGCCATTACGGTGTATCCCGAAAGCAATTGAAACTCTACAATTTTCCCTTCCATGTCTGTAATCACAGTGAGGATGATTCCTTTTCCTGCATTGTACTTTGCACGTGATAGTCCTATCCCCATATGACCAACACTGTGTGAACGTTGCAGTTCCAGAATCTTCTTACTCATGGATCGGCTTTGAATGAAAGCCAAGATGGATTGAGTTAACCATAAAGCAGCAAAGGCCCAGATGAGTCGTGTGTAATCCAAAACAACACCTCTCTTTCCCCTTTGAAAGCGCTTTATCTTTCAAGTTAACTTAAGTTTAGGTTTTTTCAAGGTTCATTGTCAACAAAAGCGATTGACTTCAATGCTTCATTCACAAATGTGAAAAAATCGCATTTTCTATCATGTGATTATCACACATTTTCTCACAATTGTGTAACAAATGTCATCTTTGCTCATAAAACTTGATTTTTGTTACCGCATTGACATACACTTCAATCATAAAAAGCCATAAGGGAGGTATTATGAGCATTTATACACAATTATTAGAACGTGAAAAAGCAAATAACCCAATTCGTGTTGGGGTCATCGGTGCTGGTCAGATGGGTTTTGGCATGATTGCGCAGATCGCATCCATTCCTGGTATGGTCGTAGCAGGGATTTCGGATATCAATATGGAGAATGCCCTTAAGGCAAAGAAAGCCTTTGATGAAAAAGCAACCTTACCTTATGATGTGTTCTTATCCACTAACTTTAAAGACATTGTGAATCATCCTAACGTGGAAGTGTTGGTTGATGCGACGGGTGTTCCTGAAGTAGGAGCCAAACTTGCCTTAGCATGTTTAATGGCAAAGAAACATTTAGTCTTACTTAATGTTGAGATTGATATTACGGTGGGTCCACTCTTACATAAACTCTTCTCCGCTGCTGGCTTAATGTATACTGGTAGTGATGGGGATGAACCTGCTTCTACCTTTGAATTGTATGAATTTGCGAAGACCATGGGATTTGAAGTGTTGGTCTTAGGTAAAGGTAAAAACAATAAGCTTCGTCCAGAAGCCAATCCTACTTCCGTAGGAGATGAAGCAAGAGAAAGAAACATGTCAGCTCACATGTTAGCTTCCTTCGCCGATGGAACAAAGACCATGGCTGAAATGACATTGCTTTCCAATGCGACCGGTTATGTGGCTGATGTCACTGGCATGCATGGGACTAAAGGTCATTTAGAAGAAACAGTCGCTCAACTTCGACTTAAGTCTGAAGGTGGTGTTCTTAATAAGTATGGTGTTGTGGAATACGTGGATGGCTTAGCTCCAGGGGTGTTTGCGATCATTAAAGCGCAATCTACTGGTGTTGCGGAAACCATGAACTACATGATGAAAGTGGATCGTGATCATCACATTCTCTATCGTCCATACCACTTAGCAAGTCTTGAAACCCCAGTGACCATTGCTCGTGCCTTATTGAATAAACAAGCAGCGATTACCCCGATTGGTCAAATCTCTGATACGGTTGCGGTAGCGAAGAAAGACATTAAAGCTGGAGAGCGTTTGGATGGTATTGGTGGCTATTGTGTCCGTGGTGTCATTGAATCACATCAAGTCACCAAAGAGAAACAATACATTCCAATTGGACTCATTGCGGGTAACTGTGTTGCGAAACGTGATATCCCTAATGGAACATTCGTAACCTTGGATGATGTCTCCCTTGATATCACTACTACCGTTTGGAAACTACGTCAATTACAGGAGGAACTCTTAGGATGAGCATGATTTCATCAAAGATTGTTGAGATTGGTGAACTTGCCATTTCAGAGGACTATCCTATTCTTATCTTATTCAACAGCACTGCACCAGCAGAATTTAGAGAAATTTCCATCATTCATGATTTTAAAGACAAGCCACAAAAAGACATGCTTAAAAAGGGTTCTAAAATCATGTTTGGTAACACGACTTATACTGTCGAAGACATTGGTCATGTGGCCAATCAAACCTTGTATGATTTAGGTCATATCTCATTGTATTTTGGTTTAGAAGAAGGAGCCAATCTACTCCCTGGAAGTGCTTTATTATCTCCATATCAAATTCCCGAAGTGAAAGTTGGCGACAGTATTCGCTTTATCAAGTAGCCCCCACTTCACAAAGGATATCTTCAATGAGATATCCTTTTTTCATAAATTCAAAGACTTAGAAATGAGCTAGATATGATAGAATAGAGACGAAAGGGAATGAACTATGAGTTATTTAAAGAAAGTCTCTGCAGCTTTAGCTGCTCAAGAAAAAAAACATAAAACCGTATTCAATTATGCGATTCCAGATTTATGGGATCATGAAGCTGTCTGTGTGGATTCCAAGATCAATGTCAACGATGGCAATGTGATTGTTAATCCATTTCAGTTTTATAAGGAAATCATCAACAACGTGATCCTCAAACAAGGATCTTCAAAAGTGGACTATCATACCTCCTATTTCTTAGGACAACCAAAAAAGCTTCCTAAAGGACTCAGTGATGGTGCATGGATTAGACAAAGCTATGCTTACTCCATGATGATTCGCTCTTCCGCAAGTTATGATCATGATCGCTCAGGTCATTTAGAGAACGAAAACTTGTATGGATTAAAAGAAACAGGCACTTTTGTGAAAGCCATTGCGATTCTTCCATTTCTAAAGAAAATGGGGATTGATGTGGTGTACATGCTTCCTATTTCAAAATACTCACTTAAAGATAAAAAAGGGGAGTTAGGATCTCCTTATGGGGTATCCAACTTCTTTAAACTGGATGAAGGATTAAAAGATCCAATGACTGGTGATGCCTTGAACGTTGAAGATGAGTTTAAGGCGTTTGTGGAAGCGTGTCATCGCTTAGACATGAAAGTCATCATTGATATTATTCCACGCACCAACTCCGTGAATTCAGACTTGATTGTTGATCATCCAGAATGGTTCTATTGGATTAATCATGAAGATTTATCCGATTATAAACCACCACATGTGCCTACACTTGAAAGTGTTCTTCCTGCTAAGGCCATTTACTTGGAAGAAGTGTATAAGAGTGAGGAAGTCATTGCGCATATTAAGAAGTTTAAACCCAACCCTCAATCCACTGATCCGAAGAAATGGGATAAAGTGGTTGCCAAGTGGCATGAAGCGAAGGGATCCGTTGAGATTTTAGACTTGGTTCAAGACATGTTTGGATTGACCATTGCCCCTGCCTTCTCAGATGGAATCAATGATCCTCAACCAGCATGGAGTGATGTCACCTTCTTTAGATTGTTTTTAGACCATCCTTTGAATGCTCAACCTTTCTTAGAAAAGATTGGTCATGTGGAACCATACATTCTCTTTGATGTCGCGAAATCATCGTATAATCCAGGCAGTGTGGTGAATCAACCGTTATGGGATACCCTCACAGACATTATTCCTTTCTTCCAAAGAAACTTTGGTATTGATGGAGCACGCATTGACATGGGGCATGCTTTACCTGAAGAGTTGGTTTCCATGATTTTATCTAAAGCACGTGAGATTGATCCTAACTTCTGTTTCATTGCGGAAGAATTGGATGTGGAGAATGCCAAAGTCTCCATGGAGAAAGGCTACAATATGATCATTGGAGATGGATTCATCCGTCTTCCACGTGTAGCTCAAGGCTTCTTCAATAACTTTGTGTATTCTTCCATGAACATGGAATCTCCACTCTTTGCGGTTGGAGAAACGCATGATACCCCTCGCTTGGCTGCCCGTGAAGGTGGCGAGAAACTGGCTAAGATGATTACGCTGTTCTCTTTGTTCATTCCTAATACCATTCCTTTCCTTAACAGTGGGCAAGAAGTGTTTGAGCGTCAACCGATGAACACAGGGTTGGATTGTCGTCCTGATGAAGCGTATCAACTCAGTGAAGATGATCCATACTATGGTAAATTAGCCTTGTTTGATAAATATGCTTTCCATATGAATCATAAACAACGTTTCATGATTCCAAACTTACTTGAGAAAGCAACAGTTTTAAGAAAACAATACGTTGATTCAATCATTTCTAAAGAACATACTTATCCATTAGGCTTCTCTGCTCCTTGGGACCCTGCCGCAGGCATGGGATTTGTGAGTGGTAAGAAAGCCTTGATTGCGGTGGTCAATACAGATGTCTACAACCATCAAACTCACACTGTGAAACTGGATTCATTACCAAAAGAATTCTTTGGACAACACGTGCGTTGTAACTTAGCATTCTCAAGTGAAAACAACCCTCATCTACATGCCCATGTGAATGAGCATAAAGTCCTCATGATTCATTGTGCTCCAGCTGAAGTGGTTTGTTTTGAACTAGAGATTCTTTAATCCATGGATGCAACACAACGTGCATTAAATCAACAACTCAAGTCCATACTCACCTTAGCCAATGCACTCAAACACATTAACACCCAGCTGAAGGAAGATGATTATGGCTCAGCCATTATCATTGAATACAATGTGATTGAAGAGTGTGTGTATAAAATGCTGAGTGTGGTTCCTGAAGTGAAACAACTGCGGTTTGTGAAAGATCCTGAACATTTTGGTTTATTCAAAGAGTTAGAAACGCTCGTCAAAGCCATACAACATAACCATGTGTTATTTCAAGAGTGTGATATCACCTTGTATCAAACCATTAAAGGTTGGGTCATTGAGCGTAACACACTCACCCATGAACTCTTAGAAGAAAATCGTTTAGATGATTTCGAGAAAGCATCACAACGATTAGCACTACAGGGTAAAAGCTTAGTGAAACAACTTATTTTGGATTTGAGGCATATACGAGCACGGGCTCGCAACCTTAATCATTTGTCTTATCG
>CAYSNT010000061.1:0-6775 GCA_964432505.1 uncultured Erysipelothrix sp. | reverse complement strand
AGGCAGTGATGCTTCTGCCGAAATGAAATCAATGCTCGAAACCTATTTTCCAGAGCATGTTGACAAACTTAAAGGGATGGACAACATTGAAAACTTCTTGTTTGATCATTTACATGATGAAGCCTTGATTGTTCGTTTGAGACAATTGGCAGATTTACGTTACGATGGTGACGAATCTAAACGTGTATTGATTTCAGCCAACTTGCGTCTTGTGGTGTCCATTGCAAAGAAATATGTAGGTCGTGGCATGTTGTTCTTGGATTTGATTCAAGAAGGTAACATGGGACTTGTGAAAGCAGTTGAGAAATTTGATCACACTAAAGGGTTTAAATTTTCAACCTATGCGACATGGTGGATTCGCCAAGCCATCACAAGAGCTATTGCTGATCAAGCTAGAACTATTCGTATTCCAGTGCATATGGTTGAAACCATTAACAAGCTTGTTCGTATTCAACGTCAACTGGTTCAAGATTTAGGGCGTGATCCAACAGCTGATGAGATTGCTGAAAAAATGGAAAACATCACTGCAGAAAAAGTGCGTGAAATTCAACGTATTGCACTTGATCCTGTTTCTTTAGAAACACCGATTGGAGAAGAAGATGATTCCCACTTAGGTGACTTTATTGAAGATAAAGATGCATTATCACCAGATGAATATGCTAACAATCAAATGCTTAAAGATGAAATAAATCTTGTGTTACAAGGTTTAACGGAGCGTGAAGAGAAAGTACTTCGATTACGCTTTGGATTATATGATGGACGAACACGCACTCTTGAAGAAGTTGGGAAAGAATTCAACGTTACACGTGAGCGAATTCGTCAAATTGAAGCTAAAGCATTACGAAAACTTAAACATCCAACACGTTCAAAGAGGTTGAAAGATTTTGTCGACAAAACCTAAATTATCAAAACGACTTCAATGTATTGTGGACATGATGCCACCTCTTGATGTTGTTGCAGATATTGGGTGTGATCATGGGTATGTTCCAATTTCACTTGTTCTAAGTTCAAAAGCAAAAATCGCTTATGGAATCGACAATAAGGTTGAGCCTTTAAAGGTTGCTAAAAGAAACGTTCAACTTTTTAGGTGTGAAGAAAATGTGATACTACTCAATAACCCACTTAAGCAACCGATTCAACTTCTTGATGGATGCATTATTGCAGGTGTTGGTAAAGATAGTGCGGTTTCAATTCTTCAAGAATTCAGCCCATATTTTCATGATCAGACCCTATTAAGCATTCAAGTGAATGCTCAAATTATCGAAATGCGTCAGTTCATGAAGCAATTTGGATATCGTTTAATTAATGAAAAAGTCGTTTTTGATAAAATGCATTATGTTGTAATGCAATATCAAAAGGGAGTAGATCATGCTGAGGGTGTAGAGCTATGGATTGGCCCCCACCTGCTTAAGCATATAGATGAGAATAAAGATTATTTTATGGAATTAAAGCATACTGCAGTGCATTTTAGAAGCATTGCTCAAGATGCTTCAAAGCAAACAATGTATGCAATGATTGATGATTATTTGCAAGGCATCCTATGATGCCTTGTTGTGTGTTACAATATAGGGTAACAAAAACCCAAAAAGGATGGTTTATATGCAAGATTCACTATTAAAGAAAATGATGGACATCAATGGCTTTAAATCTTTGAGCCAAGTTCAAGAAAAAATGATACCTTGGATTGTGAAAAAACACAGTCTTATTGTCACTTCTCCAACAGGAACAGGAAAGACACATGCGTATCTTTTTGGTTTACTCTTGAGAGTTGTGTTTAGACCTGAAGAAGTGGGTGCGGTTATCTTAGCCCCAACACGTGAACTTGCGTTTCAAATCTATCAGTTCATGAAGATTATGAGTCCGTTATTTCCAACACTTAAAGTGAGTCTGCTTGTGGGTGGATCAACACGTAAAGAGATGCCAATCAAACCTCAACTCGTCATTGCAACTCCTGGACGATTATTGGACATGATTCAATCTCAAAGAATGACCATCCATCAAACTCAAATGATTGTGATAGATGAAGCAGACATGATGGTTGATGAAGGATTTCTACCAGAACTTGACCAATGTTTAAGTGCAACATCAGCCAATACGCAAATCGTAGTCTTTTCTGCAACCATACCTCAAGCATTGGAACCGTTTTTAAAGAAATACATTAAGACAGCCAAAATCCACCAAAGTATTGATGATGAAGTTTTCAATCCCAAATTAACACATCATTTAATTGCATTAAAACATCATCGCTATGAGACAATGGTTGAGTCTTTACTTAATCACATTAATCCTAACCAATGTTTGATTTTTGCGAATTCTAAAGATGAATGTACAACCATTGCAAATCATTTACGTTCACTCAATCATCGTGTGGTTGAGTTACATAAAGGATTAACATCCACTCAACGTAAAAACACCATTGTCAGTATTCAATCCTTAAAAGCGAGTTTGATTGTAGCAACGGATATTGCGGCACGTGGTTTAGACTTTAAGCATGTTTCTCATGTAATTTCTTGTGGTTTCCCTAAAGATTTATCATACTACAAGCATCGTGCAGGACGTACGGGACGTGCTGGTTTGAGTGGAGAAGTTTACGCTTTGTACAATGAAAAAGATGATGAAGCAATTCGTAAATTAATGACTCAAGGTATTGTGTTTATTCATGAGTCACACAGTGATAAAGGATTTAAAAAATTAACTCCTTATGGACAAAAGCGTGTCTTTAAAACAGAACAAGATAAAAAGATTGTTGCCATGATTAAAGGTAAAAACAAAAAAGTTAAACCTAATTACAAGAAAAAGATGCAAAAAGAAATAGAAACCTATGAGCGTAAAAAACGTCGTGCCATGATTGATGCAAACATTAAGGCACTACGTAAGCAAAAGTATAAAGCAGAAGCAAAGGAGAAGAAAGCATGATCATTGGTTCTCATGTTGGTTTAAAAGCTGATGAGTATTTTCTAGGATCAGTCAAAGAAGCTTTGAGTTATGGCTCAAATGCATTCATGATTTATACGGGTGCTCCTCAAAATACGGTTCGAAAAAGTGTTGAATCACTCATGATTAAAGAAGGTAGAGAAGCTCTAAAAGAAGCTGGCATCCCCATTGAACATGTGATTGTTCATGCACCATATATTATTAATTTGGGAAATACGTTAAAACCAGAAACGTATGAACTTGCAACTTCCTTTTTAAGCAAAGAAATTGAACGTGTCAAAGCATTTGGTGCAAAAGTGATTGTGTTACATCCAGGTGCTCATGTGGGTGCTGGTAGTGAAGTTGGAATTAATTCCATTATTCGAGGTCTCAATACAGTTCTAAAAGGGGTAGAAGGCATAAGCATTGCGCTTGAAACAATGGCAGGTAAAGGCAGTGAATGTGGCCGAACGTTTGAAGAAATCAAAGCCATCATTGATGGTGTAGAAAATAAGACATGCATTTCTGTCTGTTTAGATACGTGTCATGTTCATGATGCTGGTTATGATGTTCATGATGTTGATGCTTTACTCAGTGAATTTGATCGTGTTATTGGTCTTGATTATTTATCTGTTGTGCATATTAATGACTCAAAAAATACTCGTGGAGCAATGAAAGATCGCCATGAGAATCTGGGTTATGGTGAAATCGGATTTAAAACATTGCATCGATTTGTCACTCATCCGAAATTAGCTCATCTTCCAAAAATCCTTGAAACACCATATGTTGGTGATCTGCCTCCTTATCGTGAAGAAATCAACATGTTAAAGGAAGGTCATTTTAATCCTTGGAGAAATGAATAGACTATGAAATTATCGCGTGAAAGTTACCATCGAAGTGTAAGCACGACATTAGATACACCTCTTGATCATAAGAAAAATGTATCAATCCGTTTGCTTGCTTTTGCACTCATTATGCTTGTGGGCATGACGGTGGTTTTTGCGCGCTTTTTTTATGTTCAAGTGATTAAAAATGATTATTATGCACAACGTTTAGAAATCTATTCCCGTCGAATTTTACAACTCGCTGCACCGCGAGGTGAAATGATTGATCGTAATGGTAACTACATTGTCTCTAACATTGAACAATTAGAGATTACTTTTATGCCTCCAAATCGTTTAGATGAAGCCACAAAACTTGATTTATCTGCTCGCTTTGCGAAAGCATTTGAAATGAACATTGCGTTACTAAGAGAACGAGATTTAAAGGACTTATACCTTCATTTAAACCCTACCACTTTAAATGATTTCTTAACATTAAGTGAGAGAGAGGATTTTGCCAACGGAGTAATCAATTCAAATCAACGATTGGATATAGTGTTAGAACGCATCAATGAAACACACCTTGCTACGCTAAGTGTTGAAGATCAAGCTATGTGGTTAGTCAAAATCTTGATTGAACAACCAACAGGGGGTCGTCCAAAAGTCATTAAATCTAATGTGAGCAAGGAAGAAATTGCTTACCTTATTGAACACAATCATTTATTCCCAGGTTTTGATGTCCGTATTTCATGGGCTCGATTATATCCTTATGAAACGATTCTTCGTCCAGTCCTAGGATCAATCTCAACTTCTACACAAGGTGTTCCACAAGAAAGTGTCTTGTTCTATTTGGCTAATGATTATCTTCGTAATGATATTGTAGGACGTTCAGGAGTTGAACAACAGTATGAAAGTATTTTACGAGGCATAAGTAGTCGATATAACTTAAACTATCGTAGTGATGGACAAGCGGTTTTGGACGAGTTGAGCATTGGAAAACAAGGGGACACCTTAAAACTAAGTTTTGATATGGAATGGCAACGCTATGCCGTTGAAACCATCACACGAATATTTGATGAGAATCGTAATACTCGAGAACGACGGTTTATGAACATCATTGATTTTGTCATGATGGATGTGAATACAGGTGATGTTTTAGTTATGGCCTCTGTTGCTAAAGGTGAAGATGGTTACATTTATAATCCAATGAGCAACATCCTAAATGCCTATGAAGTGGGAAGTGCAGTCAAAGGTGCTACGCTTTACATGGGATTAGATCAAGGTGTGGTGCAAATCAATGAGGTTATTCTTGATACACCACTTAAGATTAGAGATACTCCATTGAAGCGTTCATATCGTGATTTGGGCCGAGTGAATGATTTAAAAGCGATATCTCGCTCATCAAACATATACATGTTTCACATCGCAATGCGATTAGGCGGGGCTAATTATGTGTTTGATGGTCCTTTATCCATCAATCCTGAAGCTTTTAATACGATGAGAAATTATTATACTCAATTTGGCTTGGGTACACAGACACAAATTGATTTACCTAATGAACAAACGGGTTTCAGTGGAACATCCACTGTTCCTGGCTTATTGCTTGATTTTGCGATTGGTCAGTATGATACATATACCCCAATTCAATTGGCACAATATGCATCAACGATTGCTAATGGTGGAAAAAGAATTGCTCCACGAATTTTACTTGAATCCATCGACTCGCAATCAGGTCAAATCAATTATGTTAATCCTGTTCGTGTGTTAAACATCATTGATAATCAGGTTGCACTAAAGCGAGTTCAAGATGGTTTTAGAGATTGTGTTGTTAATGAATTGTGTCGCTCTCAGTTTAGTTCCATGATTACTCCATTTGCTGGAAAAACTGGAACAGCCGAAACAAGTACCTTTGATGAAAACAATGAATGGATAAGATCACATAATTCAACGATTGTGACATTTGGTCCATTTGATCAGCCAGAAGTTGCAACAGCATGTGTTGCACGAAATGCTTGGGTTGAACGTTCTCAAAGCAATATTTGTCAAATTGTTACAGCGGAGATTTTGAAATTTAGATATCCTTGATTTTGAGGAAGATGATGTTGGATTGTAAGATAAAGTTGTAGTAATTAGAGAATCTTTATGATATACTTTACACGCGTTAGATCGGAGGATAGTTCGTGAGAGATCAAATCATATTCAAATGTAGCGAGTGCTCTATGGAAAACTACATATCAACTCGTAATAAGAAAAAACATCCTGAAAAGATGATAGTTCAAAAGTATTGCCCTAAGTGCAATAAGAAAACAGCACACAAAGAAAAGAAATAATCATGCATTGCATGGTTTTTTTTTAGGATTTTTGCCTTTGATTTCATACTTTAAGTATGAGCAAGCTAGATAATGATTTATCAGATTTAGTGAACTGGGGAGTAAATAACTGCATCAGTGATGTATTAATTGAAGAAGGCTTTAATCGAAGCATTGAAGGTTTATCGTATCAAAAACGTATGAACTACACATATAATGATTCATTATCGCATTTCATAGATTTCATTATTTATAAAGCTCAACTTTCACTCGGTAGTGATGTAGCACAGAGTAAGTGGTGTGAGGTTTATACACCACAAGGATTTGTAAATGTTAGAGTGTCGTATTTGAAATCATCGCAGTCTCGATTCTTAACCTTAAGATTAATTCAAGATCAAGTGAAAGATGTGTTTCAAAGTCTAGTGTTTCAACAAAAAGAAATCCTTAGTCAAATTCTTCAGTTTAGACATGGTATGTTATGTTTTATAGGACAAGCAGGAAGTGGTAAAAGTACAACTCTAAGAAGTTTTCTTTCATTATTAAGGCATAAAAGGATCATTAGCATTGAACATCCTATTGAACAACATTGCTCATTTATGATGCAAATTGAACTTGATAATCACAATATTCAAACCATGGTATATCATGCTCTTCGCCATCATCCTCAAGTGCTCGTGATAGAAGAAATAAGAAATGAACATGAATTAAAAGTAGCTTATGAAGCTTCATTGA
>CAYSNT010000060.1:0-6811 GCA_964432505.1 uncultured Erysipelothrix sp. | reverse complement strand
AAGCGTGTGACTTGATGGGTTAATGCCTCTTTCACATCTTCCACCATGTTGCCATTGGCGTCAATGGTGACAGAAGTACCATAAGGATTACCTCCTGCTTTGCCTACACTCGCATCGGTGTATCCAGGGGAGACCACAATTGCACCCCAGTGGTGCATGGAAGTGTACAGATTAAGCAACGTCGCTTCTTGTCCACCATGAGGGTTTTGAGCCGAAGTCACCGCAGTAACTGCTTTATTGATTGTTTTTCCTTGGGCCCATAAACCACCTTGAGTATCAATGAATTGCTTGAATTGGGATGGGACGTTTCCAAAACGGGATGGAACTGAAAACAAAATCGCATCGGCCCATTCAATGTCTTCAGAGGTAGCGACTGGAACATCTTTAGTTCTTTCTTGATTGGCTTTCCAAGCAGGTTGAGAATCAACTACCGCTTGTGGAGCTAGTTCAGCCACTTGGCGAACACGTACATTTGCGCCTAATGCCTCTGCTGCTTCTTTAGCCCATTGGGCAAGTTGTGCGTTTGCACCATACGTACTGTAATAAATCACTGACAAATTCATTTCTAATTCTCCTTCTTACTTTTTGTAAGTAAACCCTATTATAGTTACTTACTAAAAGAAAGTCAAAGAGAATGCTCTTTTAAAATGATTTTTTTGAAATAGTTTGACACGTTGAGAACTCACTGTGTATGATAGGATAGAAAATTGAAAGGATGATCTGTTTTAATGAATCATTAAAACAGTAAACATAAAGGTAACATCATGTCAGAATCGTGTGGATGCAATCCAACCATGAATGCAGTGGATAAAGTAAGAAGAAAAGGCATCTCTACTAACACCTTGCCAACCCCATTTGAAATCATGTGTGAATGTGATTCAGTATTTACCATGTCGACTCATGAGGCTAAATGCCCAACATGTAATTTGGTGTATGGCGTCACACCATGTGGAGCTCACAGTGTTGAGAATGTCGTGGCGGTAGGATACAACTACTAAATCAAATGATTATTTAGAATTAACCATCAAAGTCTTTTTGATGGTTTTTTTATCCTTCATCTCAAGTATGCGTGGCGTTATTGGTATATAAAAAAACACCTTTTCAGGTGTTAGACATGCTCATCTGCATAATGTTGGACGGCTTCAAGGACATCTTTTAAGGCCATTCCTTTTTCTGTCAATTGATAGTAGTGATCATGATGTTCAACCACGCCTTCTTCTTGAAGTTCCTTTAAACGTTGGGTTAATACTTTATCTGAGCATGTTTTTAAGCAAGTACTGAGTTGAGAGAAACGTAAGGGATGATTGGAAAGGCATCGTAAAATAAGGCCATTCCAACGTTTTCCTAACCATTTAAAGACATTTTCATATTTTGGACAAAGGACTAACTCATTCATAGGCCCATTATAGCAAACTCTAAGATGATGTGCCACTTAGTTTGCATTACTGATCAGTTTGCATTACTGATCAGTTCTTCAATGACGTCATCACCTAATCCTAAGGATTTCAAAAAGGTTCTTACATCCTCTAAAGTAAGTCCTTCTTCTTGCGCATACTCTAATAATCGTGTTTTCTCTTCTTCAGTGATTTCTTGTTTTAATGGGTATTTGGATAAGGTTGTAGCAACATCTTCAGGTAGTTTAAAAGAAACAAGAATCTTGATGATTTCAGGTTGATCTTCAATGGTTAGTGGCGTTTGTTCAATCAATTTCGTGATGATACCAACTTCCTTAACTTCTTCATTGATGGTGTTCACCATGGATGCACCACTGGCTTTAAAGAAATGTAAAAATGAGTTATCAATCACTTGTTCACCATTCGCAAAAATGGGGGTTAGCAGTGCAGCACTCATGAAAGTCCCAAGTAAGAAAACAAAGGTCCCACTGATTAAAAAGGAGAGGGCTTTATCTAACTTACGATTGAGCTTAAATGGAAGACGTTTCAATAGGGGTTTTTTAAGGATAAAGAATATCACAGATCCAATGATGAATAGAAGGACAAACCATATGACTTGATTAACAAAACTTGCTGTGAGGGTTCCTAATGCTCCTTCACTGAACTGCGCTGCCGAAACCAATCCAATAGAATTGGCTAAAGCACTGGATAGAGGTAAGGTTATGAGTAGCAGAAGACCAAAAGCAAGCAAATCATACAAGGATGAACTCAAGCCTTTAAGATAAAAAACAAAGAAGATGATGAAAGACAAAACGATGAATGTGGTGTTAATCCACATGTAACTTGAAGCGACATCAATCATAAGTGACCTCCATAAAATCATTATCACTGAAACAAGGCGAAAGTTCAATGAAAGGTTGTCCATAAAAGTTCAATGAAAGGTTGTCCATAATACATTGAAATCATCGTTGTTATTTGATATTATACTGTAGCACATGTCTACGTAGCTCAGTTGGATAGAGCATGCGCCTTCTAAGCGCACGGTCGGGGGTTCGAGTCCCTCCGTGGACGCCATGTTAAAACAAACCGCACAAGCGGACAAGCACTGTCACTTCGTGACAGTGTTTTCTTTGAAGGAGGGTTATGTCACTGTGGTCTAAGAACTACACCATTATCACCATAGGGACGATCATTTCGGCCATTGGTGGTGTAGGGATTAACTTCGCAATTGGGGTATTGGTGTACAACCAAACTCAAAGCACCTTATTAACAGCACTGTTCTCAGCTGTTGTCATGATTCCAAACATTTTATTCCCACTCTTTATTGGACCCACCATTGATCGCTTTTCACGTAAAAACATCATTGTAAGAAGTGACATGTTCATGGGACTTGTGTTCTTACTCGTTGCCTTTGTGACACGTGATGGTTATTTCAACTACACCATGTACATGATTTTAGGCTTTGTGTTGTCCACTAATGGGGTCATTTATGGCATTGCTTATGAATCTCTTTTTCCTGAACTGATTCCAGAGAAAATGATGCAACAAGGTTATGCTATCTCTTCTTTAATTTATCCTTTAGTGAACACCATCATGTTACCAATTGCAGCCATTGTGTTTGAAAACTATGGACCTGCAGCCATCTTTTTGATTGAAGGGATCTTATTGATTGTGGCTTCTTTGTTTGAGCGACTCATTGATGTGGATGAAGCTCAAATCAAACGATTTAAAGAAGCCCCACAAAAACTTAAAGTGATGATCTTGGATGGATTTGAATACTTAAAACATGAACGTGGTTTAATGGCCATCTTCATCTTCTTCTTCTTTCTGATGATGGCAGGAGAAGGACTGCAAGTGTTGTTGTATCCTTTCTTTGAGAATCATCCCACTTTAACCATCACTCAGTTTGCCTATTTGTCCAGTTTCATCACAGCAGGACGGCTTGTGGGTGGAATATGGCACTATGTGTTTAAAGTTAAAACGCATCAACGCTTTATGGTTGCTGCCTTTGTGTACTTCTCTTTAAATGTATTGAATGGTATCTTACTCTTAGTCCCATATCCACTCATGCTTGCCTTACAAGTGATCATGGGAATCTTATCCATTAACTCCTTTAACATTCGTATGAGCAGTGTACAAAGTTATGTGCCTAGTGAAAAACGAGGTCGTGTGAATGGGGTGTACCACATTTTAACCGCCACTGGAATGATCATTGGTCGACTCATTGCGGGTGCGTTAGGAGAATTCTTGCCGTATCCACTGATTGTGATGGGGTTCTCATCCATAGGACTGTTAGCCTTCTTTGTGATTATTTTAGGTCAAGCCACTCATGTGAAAGCGATTTATAATCGTAAGGTGTAAGTATGATACTCACGAAACAAGAAATCTTAGCCTTAGAAGAAGCGGGTAAGCTTGAAGAAGCGTATCAAA
Source organism: uncultured Erysipelothrix sp. (assembly GCA_964432505.1). Taxonomy (GTDB): domain Bacteria; phylum Bacillota_I; class Bacilli_A; order Erysipelotrichales; family Erysipelotrichaceae; genus UBA6182. The sequence goes on along the minus strand of CAYSNT010000060.1, from coordinate 2,987 downwards.
GCATTGTGATGGCATTATCTTCACACTTGTTTTCACCCAGTGAAGAAGCAGAACTCAAAGAAATCATGCATCGTGTGATGGATAAGATGCCCATTAAAGAAAAGAGCATCAGTGTGTCACAAGCATTTCATCATATTGTGCATGATGAAGAAGCGATTGCGGGATTGATGGTGCTAGAAAACACCAACTTACGCAACTACACCCAAGATATTCAACGATGCTTTGATGAAGGGGTTTCCCCTTTAGCCAATGCAATGCTACTTCAGTTGTGTGTTGAACAACAACTCATCGATACATTCATCTACCATCATCCTGATGGGGTGAAGTGTGAACTGATTCCAGCCACTTTGACACCACTTTTAGACAGTGATGTCATCAATGAAGGACTGGTGATGATTCATGACTATTTCTCGGATGATAATCCTAGTCTCATGCAACTCATCATTCATCAATTCATGATGGACATGAGTTTGAAGTATCCAATTGAGACGGATGAAAGTGAATATGATACAATCGTCCTAGAGAGCATCAAAACCACCTTTATTGCCTTAGGGGATGAAGCAGGGTGGGATGAATTTATTGCTCACTATCCAAAAGTTAGACAAAATATCGTCAATTAGCACTCATTAATTGACAGTGCTAATCCAATCCACTATAATTAACACCAGACAAAGGAGAACTTATGAAATCAAATTGGACTGTTAAAGAAAAATCGACTGGGACACTCAGTGTCGTCGTAGCGGATGAAGCGTGGGCTTCAGCGCAAGAAAAAGCCTTCAACAAGCTTGCTAAGAATGTTGAAGTTAAAGGATTTAGAAAGGGAAGTGCTCCTAAGGATTTAGTTCGTAAGCAAATCTCTGATGCGTCTATTTTCAATGAAGCCATTGATAGTGTAGCCAATGAAGCTTACCTTTATGGGCTTACTGAACACAACTTGAATGTGGTAGGGCGTCCTCAATTGGATGTGAAAGACATTTCTCGTGTTTCTGTAGAACTTCTTTTTGAAGTCACCATTACACCAGAAGTCACATTAGGTGATTACAAATCAGTAAAAGTGGCTCAAGAAAGTGTTGTGGTTAGCGATGCTGATATTGAAGCTGTCATTAATAAAACCTTAGAAGATTATGCTGAACTTGTGATTAAAGAAGGTGAAGCAGTCATGGGTGATACCGTGGTGATTGACTTTGAAGGATTTAAAGATGGTGTAGCCTTTGATGGGGGTAAAGGAGAGAACTATCCTCTAGAGTTAGGATCTCAATCGTTCATTCCAGGATTTGAAGAAGCGTTAGTGGGCACCACTGTGGGCCAATCACTTGATGTTAATGTGACTTTCCCTGACAATTATGGCGTGGCTGAACTTGCTGGTCAACCAGTTGTGTTCAAGTGTACGGTTCATGAAATCAAAGCAAAACAACTTCCTGAATTAAGTGATGAGTTTGTTGCATCCCTTAAGAAAGAGGGCATCACAACCGTGGATGCTTACAAAGAAGATGTGATTCATACCTTAAAACATGAAAAAGAACATGAAGCAGAACATGCATTCGAAGATGCAGTGTTATCTCAAGTGGTAGAAGGAAGCAGTGTTGATATTCCTCAAATCATGATTGATGAAGAAACCAATGTGTTATTTGAAGACTTTAAGCGTCGTTTAGAGTCACAAAACTACAACATGGAATTGTATTCAGCTCTAACAGGTCAAGATGAAGCGTTCCTTCGTGAGCAAATGGCTAAAGATGCAGAACGTAAAGTTCGTTTACGTTTAGTGTTGGATGCGATTGCGAAAGCAGAAAACTTTGAAATCACACCGGAAGCGTTAGAAGAAGAATACGCAGGTATTGCCCAAATGTACAACATGGAAGTGGATCAAGTGAAACAAGTGCTTGCCCCTTCAGTGGTGATGCAAGAATGGCGTTTAAAAACAGCCTTTGACTTTATAAAAACCAACGCGAAAGCGTAAACACACATAAGGAGGGTCATATGGAGTCTGAAAAATTAGAAATTAGTGTTCCTGTCATTGCGACCCGAGGTATAGTCGTTTTCCCTAATCAAGACATTATGATTGAAGTGGGACGCGAAAAGAGTATGAATGCAGTGGAGGAATCCAACAACTATTTTAATGGTCATGTTTGGCTTGTCTCACAAAAAGACATTTTAGTGGATGATCCAACTGAACATGATTTGTTCACCTTTGGAACGTTATGTCGCATTAAAACGGTCAAACGTAAAGAAGGCTTTTTAAGAGTGACCTTCAGTGGCTTACAACGTGCCTCACTTGTTCGCATGAGTGAAGATGATCGCATGTTTTTTGCGAGTGTCTTACCTCAAGAAAGTATGTCTGGTGATGCCATGGAAGAAATGGCGCTCATTCGTCGTATTGCGAAAGAACTTGAGAATGTTGCTGCCACCAATGTGAACTTTCCAACTGAAATGATTAATCAGTTGACTAAAGGGGTGAGTGCCCTTCAACTTTCTGATCAATTTGCTCAGTATTTCCCACTTAACTTAGAAAAGAAACAAGCGTTACTTGAAACACTGAACATCAATGAGCGTCTCATGCTCATCATTGGTGAACTTCAAACTGAAAAGCAAATTTCATCCATTGAACAAGACATCAATGATCGTGTGAAAGAGCGCATTGAAGACAATCAACGTGAGTACTACTTGCGTGAAAAACTTCGTGCAATCAAAGAAGAACTAGGGGATGTGGGCATCAAGGATGAAGATGGGGATGATTTACGCTCCATCATTGAAAACAATCCTTATCCTGACAACATTAAAGCTAAAGCGTTAGAAGAACTCTCACGTTTTGAAATGCTTCCTGCAGCCAGTGGTGAGTCTGGTGTCATTCGTACCTATTTGGATTGGCTCTTAAAGACACCTTGGTGGCAAATGACCGAAGACAATGAGGACTTGAATGCGGTAAGAGCAGTCCTTGATGGAGATCATTATGGACTTGAGAAAGTCAAAGATCGCATCATGGAGTACTT
>CAYSNT010000059.1:0-6920 GCA_964432505.1 uncultured Erysipelothrix sp. | reverse complement strand
GTATGCGGACACCTCTGCGGTGCTTGCCTCAAAGAGAATGCTAAAGGCGGCAGGAGTCACTTGCATTCAATTGGATCATCAAGTCAGTATTCATCTTAATGTACAACGTTAAAGCGACCTTTCGGTCGCTTTATTTGATTGATGCGATAATCACAAATACAATCACTAAGACCACTAATCCTCCAATGGCTAGTGGTATAAGACTCATTGACATGTTTCCTCCTTGTTTAACACACGGGTTGTATTTTTAAAATGAAGTTTAGCAACATGCTTTAAAGCAGTTTCTCCATGAATTTCAATGAAAAGACGTGCAGCTTGATCCACACCAGATCCAGCTCCTTTAGGCAGTAAAATTTGATAATGATCTTGAATTTGTTGAAGGGTTAAGACAAACACGGCTCGAGCAAACACACTCGCTAAAGCTACAGCAAGGTATTTAGACTCAGCCTTGGTTTCAAAGTGAAGGGGTAGATCTTTTTGTGGTTTTAGATTAAGGTAGCGATAAAAGGAGGATTCAGGGGTGAACTGATCAATGACACATAAAGAGGGTAAGCTTGTTTTCTTAGCTAAAGTCACATAGGCTTCATAATGCAGTTTAGCTTTAATCGCATTCATGTTATGGGTTTGGTGGATTTGATTGTATTTGGTGGGTGATACAATCATCAACGAGTGGGGAATGTGTTCTTTAAGATCTTGATAAATTCGAATCATATCATGATCATCCAATACCTTTGAATCCATGATGGTGTAGTTTTCAAGTAGGGGTAAATGTTCAGGATGTAATGCACATGCACACACTACTACTGGTCCAAAATAATCCCCGGTACCAACCTCATCACTTCCTGCGTGAGGAGTGAATGTGAACTTTGCTTCATAGCGATCTTTAAGTTCTTGAGCCAATGCTCCTGTAAAGACCACTTTCTTTGATGAATAGATTTGAATGAGGGTGTCTTCAACTTTAAAAGCATGGGTCATGTAAGGGTGATTAAAAGGGATTGAATGTGATTTGAGGTCATGAATCAATCTGTTCAGGCTTGATGAATCAAGAGTGGTCGAAAGGATGGGTTTCATGGTACTATTGTAGCATACAAGCCGAGTTGAGGAGACATGACTTTATGATAGAAACACTACTTGAAAACCCATGGATCATAAATGTGCTGATTGCCTTGTTTGTGATCATTCGCTTACGTTTAGGTTTATCTAAGGGATTACTGCTCATGCTTTTTGAGTTGTTGTCGCTTGGTCTGGCTTTGCTCTTTGCTTCAGCACTCCTTCCTTTAGTCTCTTCACAATGGATGATCGTGAACATTCAAGATGCAAGCATCAATTCTGAAATCCTAAAGACCATCAGTGGAACATCGAATCAAATTGTGTGGTTCTTTATTCTATTTGCGATGGGTTCTCTTTTAATGATGCTTCTCACTCCATTGGTTAAAGCCATTTCCAAAATCCCTGTCTTTAAACCCATCAATGCATTCTTTGGTGCAGTGTTCTCTTTGATTGGAACGTGGATTTGGTTGTTTGTGATTTCATTAATCCTCTTACTACCTTGGATTCCTTCAGGGACAACCATCGTCAATGAATCATGGTTAGCCCCAATTCAAATCACAACATTTTCATTGTTTGAAGAAGATACCGTTAGTGATACCTTTGCGTACAGTAAAATCTTAGTCACTCTTCTCACCACTCCTGAGCAGGTGAGTGATGATGAACGTGCTTTTGTCAAACAATGGCTTCTTGAACTTGGTGTTGACGAAGAGATCATTGATCAATTTTTAGAAAGAAGTGAATAACTCATGAATGATGCTTTAGAATTACAAACCATACTTCAAAACGTCTCTTTGTATGCGCATTTTGATGATAATCAAGTGAACATTCAAAACACAACACCTTCCTTTAAGAAACTTGAAATCACACAACGATTAGCCAATACTCATGATGCAATGGAGTACATCTTGTCAGGAGGAGATCATTACCTTAAAGGATTAGTGAATACCTCAGCTACCTTGATTAAGGCCTCTAAGGGAGGTCTTTGTGACATTCTTGATTTAGTGGCCCTCAACAAAGTTAATCATCGTATCTTAACCCTCAAGAAGCAAAACATGAAAACCTTAAAAGGGGAACGGGTGTTGGATGCGATAGATGGCATGAGTATTCATCTACCATTAGTGAAACGTTTGGATGAGTGTTTCTCCCCAAGTGGTGAAGTGTTGGACAGTGCTTCTTCAACCTTAAAATCACTGCGTAAACAATACAGAGATGTGGAAGCCTCCATCCTTAAACAAACCCAAGATTTCATGCGTGTTAACGCGTCAAAACTCAGTGAACAAGTAATGACCCAAAGGCAAGATCGTTATGTGCTCATGGCGAAGATTTCAGAGAAAAATACCTTCAATGGGTTAGTGGTCGGTGAATCCGCATCAGGACAAACGGCGTATGTTGAACCTGCGTTTTTAATGCAACTTAACAATCAGAAACAAACCATCACCTCACTCATTGAAAATGAAATTGAAAAGATTGCTTGGGAGTGTTCTGCTTTAGTGGGTGATCATGCGCTAACCCTCATGGCTTCTCATGAGTCACTCATGATGTTGGATGAATGGTTTGCGAAAGCACGCTATGGTTTAGAAAGAGATGCCCACATTCCAACTTTGGGTGGCAATATCCTTCATTTTGAGGCTGCTCGTCATCCGCTGATTGATCCACTCAAAGTAGTGGCTAACACCTATACACTCGATGAACACACTCGTATTTGCATTATCAGTGGACCCAACACAGGTGGAAAGACCGTATCCTTAAAGATCATTGGTTTATTCACGCTTATGGCGTATTGTGGTTTACCACTCTTAGTACGATCAGCGCAATTACCATTTTATGATGCGGTGTTTGCGGACATTGGGGATGAACAATCCATTCAAAGTTCTTTATCCACGTTTTCATCTCACATCTCTCATATTGCGACCATTTTAGACAAAGTCACACCTTCTTCCTTAGTCTTACTTGATGAGTTAGGCAGTGGTACCGATCCTGATGAAGGCGAGAGTTTAGCGGTCGCCATCTTGGATGCCTTTCATCAAAAACAGTGCACGTTAGTGGCCACCACTCACTATAATCGCATTAAGCAAATCGCATATGAATGGGATGGAGTGATGATTTCCAGTGTGGAATTTGATATTCAGACTTTATCACCAACCTATCGTTTCTTTGCCCACCAAGCAGGACAATCCAATGCGTTAGCCATCGCATCACGTTTTAACTTGCCATCTTCATTACTTGAGCGTGCTCAAAGTGAATTGGAAACCAAGAAGAGTGAAACCTCTCGCTTACTTGAAAACTTAAATGAGCAAATCGCCCTCAATCAACAGCTTGAAGCCACCTTACTTTCACAAAAAGCAATGCTGAGTGAACAACAAGCCCTGCTTAAGCAAAAAGAAGACGAACTCAATGCTCAGCTTGTAGCTATTCAACTTAAGGCACAAGATCACATCAATGCTTTGGTGAATGAAGCTCTTGAAGAGATTGACATGTACTTAAAAGAAGCCTCTCAACAAAAACAATCATCTCCTACACTGCAAAAACTAAAACAAGAAGTGAAAGCCTTGCAGCCAAAACCGTTAGTCAAAGAAGATGAAACCATTCAAGTCGGGGATTATGTCAAAGTCAAGGGATCACAACGTTCAGGTCAAGTGATTGAACTGAAAGGTAAACAAGCCATGGTGGACATCAATGGCATGCGTATCAAAACCTCCCTTCAACAACTTCAACGCAGTGAACCTCCTGTGGTGAAGAAAAGCAAATCCACGTACACCAGTTCAGTGAGTGCACCACGAGGTAGCTTATTGGAATGTGTGGTGGTCGGTATGCGAGGGGATGATGCGATTGCGAAAGTGAATGATTACATTGAAGATTGCTTACTGCATCATATTCCCAATGGCATCATCATTCATGGGATTGGAACCTTAACCTTAAAGAAAGTCATTGCACAGCATTTATCAAGCCATCCTAATGTGAAATCCCATGGACAAGCCCCGCTTGAACAAGGTGGGATAGTGGCGACAGTGGTGACCTTTAAATGATTTCAAAAGAGGCTTTAACCATCATTCCTTCCTTAAGTGGGTGTTATCTGTTTAAAAACAGTAAGAGCACTATCATTTATGTTGGGAAAGCCAAAGATTTAAAAAAGCGAGTGAATTCGTATTTTAATCGTCCTCATGAAGGGAAGACATCCAAACTGGTCATGGATGCTGTGGATGTTTCCTTCATTGTGACTCCTTCTGAGAAAGAAGCGCTTTTATTGGAAATTGATTTAATCAAACAACATCGTCCACAATACAACATCATGTTCATGGATGATAAAACCTATCCAATGATTAAGTTGACCAGTGAAACCTTTCCCCAATTATTGGTGGTGAGAGATCGGGTGAAAGATAAAAAAGCGACGTATTTTGGACCTTATCCTGATGCGTATGCCGCAAGAGAAACTCTTAAATTACTACATGATGTGTTTCCACTGCGAAAATGTCGAAGTCTACCTAAACAAGTGTGTTTATACTACCACATCAAACAATGTTCAGGACCATGCCAAGGGTTCATCAAACATGATGACTACATGAAACATGTGGAAGATGTGAAGAAAGTCTTGAAAGGGGATTGGGATTATCTTATTAAAAAACTTCAAGACGATATGATGGTGGCTTCTTCTCGTTTTCAATATGAACTTGCGGCCACCTTAAGAGATCGATTGGCCTCTGCTCATTATGTTTCGAAGCGACAAACCATCACTTCCTTTGAAAGTGAACATGATGTGGTGGGCTATGCCACCAAAGAAGGCTTACTCTCATTATCTTTTTTCATGATTCGAGAAGGGAAGATTGTGAAGAAAGATGACTGGATCAATGAAATGATGCAACCCATTGAAGATCAAGTGGAAACCCTCATTCAAGAATATTACACCTTATCTTCTAAACCAAAATTACTGATGATTCCACAGCCTTTGAATGCTACTTTGTTAAGTGAGTCTTTAGGCATTAAAGTGAGTTCACCACAGCGTGGGGATAAGGTGAAGGAACTACTCTTAGCTCAGGAGAATGCGAAGCAAAGTCTTCACTATCATTTGAATCGTGCGAAACAAAAAGGCATCGAGATGCAAGAAGCATTGGAATCTTTAGCCCTTATGACCCAAAGTTCAATCATCAATACCATTGAAATGGTGGATGTCTCCCATACCTTTGGATCCAACACCGTTGGAGCGAAGATTGTGTTTGAAAACGGGATGTTCAATAAAGCGAAATATCGTAAATACAAACTGCATTCACAAAACAATGATGTGGAAAACATGAGAGAAATGGTGTATCGTCGTTTGTATAGAGCACTGCAAGGCAGTGAGGCTCTTCCTGATCTCATGATTGTGGATGGAGGACTTCCTCAGCTCAATATGGTAAAATCGTTGTTAAGTGAGATGAACTTGTCCATGAATGTGGCTGCATTGGTGAAAGATCATAAACATCAAACCAGTGAACTCATGCGTCATGATGGGGTCAAGATCCCTTTACTGGCTTTAGATCCACTCACGTTACTGTGTGTTCAACTTCAAGATGAAGTGCATCGCTTTGCGATCAGCTATCATCAACAACTGCGCTCAAAAGCCCAAACCCATTCCCAACTTAAAGACATTGAAGGTTTAGGACCACAACGCATAAAAGCATTACTAAAACGCTTTAAAACCATTTCAAACATAGCTTCAGCTTCCTTAGAAGCCTTAAGTGAGGTGGTACCAACCCATGTTGCCCAAAACATCATGGATCATTTTAAAGGAGACAATGATGAGTCAAATCGGAATCTTTGATTCAGGTGTTGGGGGATACACCATCTATCAAGCCTGTGTAAAAGCGTATCCACATCATAGTTTTGTGTTGTTGGCGGATCAGTTTCATTTACCCTATGGCAACAAATCTAAACCAGAACTTCAAACCATCTTTCATTCCATGATGGAGGTTTTTCGCTCTTTGGATGTGAGTACAATCTTAATCGCATGCAACACCATGAGCAGTTTACTTGATGATGAACTCAGAGCTATGTATCCTGATCTCAAACTGATCAGTATCATTGAACCCACCTTGTCTTTAATTGATCCACAAAAGTCCATTCTTCTTTTAGCCACCAAAGCGACATTGAACTCAGGCAAATATCAAAAAGCCATCAAGTTCATGAATCCTCAGGTAGAATTAATCGAAGTGTGGGGTCAAGATTTAGCACGGTGGATTGAAGAAGAGGAATGGGATGTCATTGAGGAATTTGTCAAGCAATCCATCAGTATTCACTCAGTTTCGCAAATCGTTTTAGCATGCACGCACTATCCACTCATTAAAGAGGTGATTGCACAGTATGCTTCGGCCCACCTGATTGATTCCATTCAAGTGATGGTGGATCAAGTCGATCCCAATGAAACCTTTAGTCTGCCTTCAGTGGTCATGACCACGGCTTATCCTCAACGTTTTGCCCAAAAGATCCATCGCTTATTCAATGAAGACTGTGAGGTGATTGAAGTATGAAAATCATCATCACTTCGGATGTCCATGGTCACTTGGATCGATTACATCATCTTGCCTTAGTGCATCCTGATGCGGATTATTATTTGGATGCGGGAGACAGTGAGGGCACTGTAACCAGTGTTTACCCATTTTTGAGTGTTGAAGGCAACAATGATCGTTTACAACGCTTTCCAAAGACACGTGTTATCGATGCCCATGATCATAAAATCTATATGACTCATTCTCATGAATTCTATCCATCACAACGCGATGATGGATTGATTAAGAAAGCGCAACGATTAGGATGTGACTTGGTGATTTATGGTCATTCTCATGTGCCTGATGTGAGAACCATTCATGGAGTAACCCTGATTAATCCAGGCTCATTGT
>CAYSNT010000058.1:0-6964 GCA_964432505.1 uncultured Erysipelothrix sp. | reverse complement strand
CCACAATTGATTTCGTTTGAGATAATACTTCCAATTGATCAAGGAAATCATTGGACATGTGTGTCCCATGACTTACCAAGATGAGAGCATCCACCACTTGTTTCACCTTATTTACATCATGGATTCCTTCCACCACAATGACATCATCACTCTTCAATCGTTTCATGAACACATTATATCATAGTCTCAAAGTCACTTTTAAATAGAAAAAAGACCTTTTTAAAGGTCTAAGGTACTCTACAGATGCGATCACCATTACTGTTACGTGCTGATGTTCCCATCCCAATGATTTCCACTTTAGGTGATTGACGGCCAGTCATACTGACAATCGAATTGTATCGCGTTTCATCACCAATAAATAAGTCTAATGTATTATCGCGAACCCCACGATCTAATACAATCGCTTTAAATGGTCGACCTGGTACTAAACCAGAACCTTGAAAGCGGTGTTGGGAAACTTCCACGATGGAACAAACCGGTAATCGTGGAGAAGACGCGACGACATAGTATCCTTCATAAGTGATACCAGGTCTCATGGTGCCATCCATTTGTTGGACAGCTGGTTCGACACTAACTAAGACTCCAGAAGACGTTGGGGATGTTCCTGATTTTGAAGAACATCCTGCACAGTTAGCACCGTAACGATAAATACGTGATGGAAAGAACACTGAACCAACGGTTGGAGCTGCACCATACTTATAAATGGTAGGTTCTGCTTCAATGAAGGTTGTCTCTCCGATGTTAAGTGTCTTAGATAAGACATTCCCGTTGATATCACTCGCAACCGTGTATTGATCAACACGAATACGAGGCGTTCCATCAACAGCTTTAGCCGCTATCCAACTTAGTCCACCTTTTTGCCAGATGGAGCTACGTTGATAGATGATTCGAGGCTGAGAAACCACAGTTTCTACAGTTTCGATTTCTAAACTATATGGATCTTTTGTAACTTGGGGTAATGCTGAAAGCGTTTGGAAAATCATTGGATTTATTGTTGTGTCGTCCGCATTAATGCGTGGGACACATGAGCTTAAGGTCACACTAAATATGAGTAGTGCTACACTAAGAATGGGTTTATTCATTCTGCTCTCCTTTCCAATTGACTTTCGCATTTTAGCACACTCTTAAATATTTGTCTATTTTTTGACAAAAATTCTTTCAAAGTTTAGTGCTAGTTGACTCTTGACATCGCTTTCATTCATATATTTTATCCTACTTAACTCTTCACCTACATAGTGTACAAGCCCTGTATGATTACGTTGTCCTCTAAAAGGATGAGGGGTCAAATAAGGGGCATCTGTTTCAATGTGCAAACGATCCAATGGAACCATCGAAGCCACTTCTTTAGGGGTTTTAGCATTCTTAAAGGTGAGTGGTCCAGCCAAAGAAATGTCCATTCCAACCTTTAAAAATTCCACTGCCATTTCCTTACTTCCGCTGTAACAATGCATGATTCCACCACTAAGTGGAGGGTGTTGTTTAAGTACCACTAAACAATCTTCAAAGGCATCACGACAATGCACAAGAATGGGTAATTGTCGCTCATTGGCCAGATGGATTTGATCAATGAACCGCTTTTTTTGGAGTTCATGATGCTCTTTATCCCAATAATAATCCAGTCCTATTTCACCAATGGCCACCACATCAAGCTTGGCAAGTTGTGTCATAAATGATGAGTATTTCTCTTCACTCCATTTGTACACATCAGCTGGATGTGCCCCACAAGTCACATGAATACGAAGTTGGCTTTGTTTTTTAGCCATGTTCATGTGTTTATGGTATTCAGATTCATCCAAAGAGATCGCCACTATCTCTCTTACCCCATGTTCATATGCATAGTGAAGTTGCTCACTCAATTGGTCTGGATCATGGTACGCCAAATGAGTGTGTGTATCAATCCACCCTATTTGCGCCATACACGTGTCCCTACAATCAAGTCATGAATACTGGTTTGTTCTCCTCTTAACACAATGATGCCTAAGTTTATGAACCAAAAAGCTTGACCAACAATGGTGAATTGAATCGCTCTTAAAAGTGAGCGCAAAAACTTTTGACCTAGTGTAAGAGGATGCCCATCTTCATTGACCACTTTAATCATCATGGCTGTCTTTCCAATCGTGGTATTAAACACAACCATGGAAAGAAAATCATATAGAAAGAAGAAGGCAAAGGTTGCTGAAGATAATGAGAATAGAAAAGTAAACCAATTAAGAATAGGAATCCAAGAAAGAATGGTGCGTGTGATGAAGAAAACCACCGCTACAATTGAAAGTGGAATCCATACCATCAAACTGTCAATGATAAATCCTAATGCTCTTCGTAGTGTTAGTGTCATCGTTATTTCCCCAAGCAGAATCTGCTGAATATTTCATCCATTAAGGATGGTTTGGTATTGGCAGAGAGAATGCTTGTTAAGGCATCATACGCTGCTGATAAATCAATGGTAATGAGATCTACTTCAAACCCTGCTTCAATCGCATCAATGGCTTGAAGTAAATGCCTTTTAGCTTGTATAAGCAACCCTATTTGACGTTGATTGGATAAGGTTGGTGTATCTAAAACCGCAATGTTTTGCGCAAACAAGGTTTCAATGTGATCAATCAGAGGTTGTATGTCTTGATTAAGTGCAGAAATACTTAATCCCTCGCTCTTGATTAAATCACTCTTATTGTAGACGACGATGTGTTTCTTACTGGAAGCTTTTTCAATCAACTGTTCATCCACTGCTTTATTAGGATTGGTAGGATCAATGACCACAATCACCAGTTCTGCTGAATCAATGGATTTTAATGACCGATCAATTCCTATTTTCTCAACCACATCATCACTTTCACGGATGCCCGCAGTATCAATCAGATGAAGTGGAATGTGCTTCAAGCGAATGTACCCTTCCACAAAATCACGCGTGGTCCCCGCAATCGGCGTCACAATGGCTTTCTCTTCTTGAAGAAGAGCATTAAGCAGTGAGCTCTTCCCTACATTGGGTTGACCTACAATCACGGTTTTAACCCCTTCTTTAATGACTTCTTTCTTCATTGATGCCTCAATGAGGGCATCCGCCTTCTCAACCCATGATTTGGCTTGAGGAAGAATTTCTTGTGTGGTCATTTGAACCACATCTTCATATTCTGGATAATCAATGTTGACTTCAATGTGAGCAATCATTCCTATGAGTTCATCAATGAGTGGTTCAATGATTTTCTTCACATCCCCAGACATGGCTTTCAAAGCCATGGTCATGGCTTGAGTCGATGAAGCATTAATAAGGTCATTAATCCCTTCTGCTTGAGTTAAATCAATGCGACCATTAATGACCGCTCTTTGAGTGAACTCCCCAGGTTGAGCTAAACGTGCTCCCAGACTGACACATAACCCCAATACTCTTGATGTGCTCATCAAGCCACCATGACAGCTGATTTCCACAATATCTTCTTTTGTGTACGATCGAGGTGCTTTAAACATCGTCAACATCACTTCATCCACCATCTCATGATTGGATGGGTCAAGAATACGTCCATAGGTTACTGTATGGCTTTCTATCTTATTTAAGTCTTTATTAAAAAGTTGGTTTGCGATGGTGATGGCTTCATCTCCTGAAAGACGAACAATCCCGATTGCTCCCATGGCTTGTGCTGTGGATATCCCAACAATTGTATCAAGTATCATACCTTTACCTCTTGGTTTATTATAGCACTACTCCTTAAAAAGATAAAAAAGTGCCAAAGCACTTTAATCTTCATTCACTTCTAAAAGATCGAGTAAACGATTTAAGTCATCCCACCCCTTATAGGAGATCGTAATGGATGAATCATTAACTTTCACCGTGGTTTGAAATTTGTCTTCCAATGCGGAAACAACTCGATCATACACATGGGTTCCAACTTTAGGTTTCTTCGGTTTGGCTACTGGTTGTTTTACCAAAGCTTCCACCGCACGAACGGAAAGTTGTTCTTTCACAATACGTTTTGCTAAGGCAATCATTTCTGCCTCACTGCTTAAGGTAATGAGTGGGCGAGCATGTCCCATGGATAATTCTTGATTTAAAATCATGGTTTGAATCACATGAGGTAATCGATTCAACCTTAAAATATTCGCAATATGTTCTCGTGATTTACCTACTTTATTAGCCAAAGCTTCTTGAGTTAAATGCAAACGATCCATCATCATTTGATACGCCATGGCTTCTTCCATGATGTTTAGATTCTCTCGTTGAATGTTTTCAATAAGTGAGATTTCCATCATTTGCTCATCATTAAAGTCCAATACAATGGCTTCAATGGTTGGTTTATGGGCCATGACACAGGCACGTAAACGTCGTTCACCCGCAATGAGTTCATACCCTAAAGGAGTTGAACGTACTAAGATAGGGGTAAATACACCATGTTGGGCAATGGAATCAGCCAACTCTTGGAGTTTGTCTTGGTCAAATTGTTTACGAGGCTGATAAGGATTAGGTCTTACTTCATCACAAGGAATGTTTTGACGTGATCCTTGAAATCCTTCCATGGTGCCTTGTTGAATCTGCTCAAGCACATCACTGACATTCTCTCCAAAGATAGCTCCTAAACCTTTTCCAAGTCGTGCTTTATCACTCATGCTTAACCTCCATTGTATTTAAGCACTTCTTTTGCCAGTGCTGCATACGCTTTCGCTCCTTCAGAGCGAACATCATATTCAAAGATGGATTGTCCTCGTGAAGGGGCTTCTGATAACTTCACATTACGAGGAATCGTTGATTTGTATACACGTTCTTTAAAATACTTTCTTACTTCTTGAGACACTTCCACACTTAATCGAGTACGAATGTCATACATGGTAAGTAGAACACCTTCAATAATTAAGTGAGGATTAAATAAGCGTTGAACCAATCGAATGGTTGATAACAACTGTGTTAAACCTTCCAAGGCATAATATTCACATTGAACAGGAATAATAACTGAATCTGCTGCCGTTAATGCATTGGTATTGAGCAGTCCTAATGAAGGAGGGCAATCGATGATGACATAATCATAATGATCTTTAATGGGATCAATCTTATTTTTAAGCAGTTTTTCTTTCCCTTGTTTGTACTCCACCATTTCCAAGTCAGCCCCCGCCAAATCAATGGTTGAAGGCACAAGTGAAAGTGGAGGTTGATGGATGGAAAGAATCACATCACTCGCTTTTTTATCACTTAAGAGTAAATCATACGCACTTAACTTAAAGGAAGAACGGGATGCTCCTATGCCTTGAGTAGCATTACCTTGAGGATCAAAGTCAATCAGTAAAACCTTCTTACCTAAGTAAGCTAATCCTGCAGCTAAATTGACTGATGTGGTGGTTTTACCTACTCCACCTTTTTGATTTGCTACCGCAATCACTTTTCCCATATCTTCTCCTATTTCTTAACGGTGATGGTCATGCTCCATTCGTTGTCTTGATCTTTCTCACTGACTTTAATCTCAATATTGCTTTTTTGAATCATTCCTACCGCTTGCATGAGCGTGTTCTTGACAATCATCACATGACGTACTAGCCCCTTAGAGGTTGGTTTATGTGCCTTGGGTACATTGATGGTTTTAATCTTTGATTCAGTAGCACTGACGGTAAGACCATGTTTGATGATGGAGTCTAAAACCATCATTTGATCTTCCTTCTTAAGTTGAAGTAAGGCACGAGCATGACGTTCTGTGATCTTCTTATCCAACACTGCTTTTTGAACCTCATGAGGAAGTTGAAGTAATCGAATCTTGTTCGCAATGGCTGATTGGGATTTACCCATTAATGAAGCCACTTTTTCTTGTGTCCAACCATTAGCTTTCATGATGGTTTGATATGCTTTAGCCTCTTCAATGGCGGTTAAGTCTTCTCTTTGTATGTTTTCAATGATAGCCATTTGAGCACTTTGTGCATCATTGGCTTGAGACACTAAGACATTCACTGTGGTATGCCCTAGCATCTGTAAGGCACGAAAACGACGTTCTCCAGCAATGATTTCATAGTGCTCATTGATTTGACGCACCACGATGGGTTGAATCAATCCATTCTCACGAATGGATTGGGCTAATTCTAATATCGCTTCTTGGTTAAACTCAACACGGGGTTGATGTCTATTGGGTTGAATTAAGTCAATACCAATCTCTACGGTTTCTCTCATAGCAATCTCCTACAAAGGCTGTTTTTTTATTTTAGCATAACCACGAGGGTACTGCGGAGAAGATTGTGACATTTTCTCAATGACTAAAATGGTTCTCACACTTTTTTCATCATCAATGAGTTGTACTGTGTCATTTTTGACCACTTTCGCATGCATGATATCCAATGCTTTGGTGGCATTAAAAAGCTCTTCTTGGGCTAATTGACCTTTCAAAGCCACCAATTGTCCTCCCACTTTAAGTAAAGGCACAATCAATTCAAGTAAAATATTCAATCCTGCTACCGCACGCGCTGTTCCAACATCAAAACGCTCTTTGTATTCACGAAGTTCTTCAACACGCTCATTAATGAAATGAACATTGCGTAGTTCACACGTTTGCGCTACTTTCTTTTGAAAGTTGATTTTTTTAGTGGTCGTTTCGATGGAAGTGACATGAATATCTTCTCTTAAAATTGCCCACACCAATCCAGGAAATCCTGCTCCAGAACCAACATCGCACACCTTCACATTTAAAGGCACATATTTTAATCCTAAAGCACAATCCACAAAGTGTTTAATGACGATGCCTTCAAAATCATCAATGGCTGTGAGGTTGTGAATCTTGTTTTCTTCCATCAGTAAAGAGGCATAGACATCAAGTTGTTCAATTTGCTTGGCATTAAGGTTCATTCCAATACGATCAAAGGAATGTCGAATAAAGGTTGTTCTCATGCACACATTATACCAAAGTTCATCCTATGAAACGCGATAAGAAAAGACATTTCAATTGAAATGTCTCAGACTGTAGACAAATACGGGGTTAGAACTTCACTTGAAGGACTAACCCCG
>CAYSNT010000057.1:0-6969 GCA_964432505.1 uncultured Erysipelothrix sp. | reverse complement strand
AGACGTGTGAACTTTCACACGTCTTTCTTGTTTCACCTCCTTTAATGTGTGATAAAATGGGTGATATGACATTTAAAGGAAACGACTATGACGAATTATGCCAAGTTATTTGAAAAAGTTAATCATGATAATCCCTGTGATATGGTCATCATTGAAGGGGTAGTTGGGGTAGGAAAAAGCAGTTTATTGGAACATTTAGTGAAATTAGGATTCATTCCTTATCGTGAACCTGTGGTGGATAATCCTATTCTTGATAAATTCTATTATGATCGTGCTCGATATTCTTTTCCACTTCAAGTGTTCTTCTTAAATAATCGATTTGCCCATATTAAAGAAGCAGTACATGTCTCACAAGCAGTGATGGATCGCTCCATTTATGGGGATGCGATTTTCGCATCCATGCTTAATGCGAATCAAGAGATGGAAGACATTGAATTTGAGATTTATCAAGAGTTATACCAAAACATGTTGGAGCATGTCGCTCCTCCAAAACTGATGGTGTACCTCCAAGTCTCTGTGGATGAGGCGATTCGTCGTATTCAAAAGCGAGGAAGAGATTATGAACTCATTGTGGAAAGAGCGTATTGGGAGCGCTTAAACGCAGAGTATGAAGTGTATTTCTCACAGTACAATATTTCTGATGTGCTTGTGATCAATGTGGATCACTTGGATTTTGAAGCCAATGAAGATGATCGTGAATACATCCTAATGCGTATTATGGAACGACTTCAAGAACTTGATGCCCAATGATGAAAGCTCACTTATCAGGGATTGGTTTTGCGGCCATCTTTGGATTTTCGTTTGTGTTCTCTAAAACCGTGTTAAGCTATTTAACCCCATTTGGGTTACTTTCTATTCGCTTTACCTTAGCATGGCTACTGCTTGAAGGATTAAGAAGGATGAAGTGGATTCATGTTTCTTTAAATCAAAGCAACATCCAACTTGCGATGAAAGTGGTGTTGGCTCAGCCCCTTCTTTACTTCACCTTTGAAAACATTGGATTATCCATGGTTCCATCCTCATTAGCAGGGGTGCTCATTGCGTTAATTCCACTGCTTACATTGATTTTTCAATCAATCATGATTAAATCAAAAATAAACATCATCCAGTTGGGATGGATGATGCTTAGTTTAAGTGGTGTCATCCTTTTGACCTTACTTAATACCAATCCTTCATCGGGTTATGCATCACTACTTGGGATACTCCTCATGATTGGGGCAGTCATCTCCGCTGCGATGTTTAATTTATTCTCAAAATCAACCACCCAACACATGAGTGTGATGACCCTCACTTATTTAATGATGATGAGTGGCTCACTAGGATTCAGTGTGTTTCATGGATTAGAAGTGTTCTTTCAAAACACACCACTTCATGTGATGGTACTCACCAACCAAGTCACCCTCATTTTTCCACTCTTATATTTAGGACTGATTGCTTCAGTAGGAGGATTCTTCTTAGTGAATTACACCTTGAGTCAAATCAGCAGTGCACAAGCCAGTGTGTATGCCAATCTTGCGACCGTGGTGTCGGTCATTGTGGGCGTTGTATTCTTATCTGAATCCTTTGGATGGTGGCATGCCTTAGCAAGTGCATTGGTTATCATCGGAGTGAAAAACTCCGTCCAAACCCCATCGACTTAAGCTATCTTATCGATAAGATGAATGAAAAGTTCTATCATTGAACTATTCAATCATGTCAAATGATTAGTCAAGACGTATCATTTGGTGTACAATGTACACGCACAACCTTTATAGGAGTTGACGTATGTCAGAATCAAATCACTATACCAAAGTTCCAACATCTCTTGTTGGACCGCTCTATTTTAAGGCCATGCATGATCGTGAACACACCATCACTGATGTCACCTTATCAGCTCCCTTAGCAACCTATGAAACAACCTTGTTTCATTCTGTTGGTCGTGGTGCTAAACTTACCCGTTTAACTCAAACCTTAGAAACCACCCTCATCTCTGATCACATGACACGATCAGTGCTTTTTGAATGCAGTGATGCTTTAGAAGCATTGCGAGTCAGTGACTATGTGAAACAGCATCTTGAGTCGTTTCAAACCCAGATTGTTTCAAAACACTCCAAGTATGCAAAATTGAAGAAGGTGGATACCCACATCATTGCTAACCTTGTTTATTTGCGCTTTGCGTATGAAACAGGTAATGCTTCAGGTCATAACATGTCAACCTTTGCTTCTGATGCGATTGCGGTTCACATTAATCATACTTTCCCACAACTCAAGTATCTTTCTGTGTCAGGAAATTTCTGTATTGATAAAAAAACGTCTAGTGTCAATGCCTTGTTAGGTCGAGGTAAGCACATGGTGGCCTCCATGAGAATTTCAAGAGCATTGTGTGAATCAATCCTTCGCACCACTCCAGAGAAAATCGTGGATCTTAATCTTAAGAAAAACATGATTGGATCTATCATTTCAGGGGGTGTTCAAACAGCGAACGCTCACTTTGCGAACATGCTTCTTGCCTTCTACATCGCCACTGGACAAGATGGCGCAAACATTGTGGAAGGATCACAAGGCATAACCCATGCCTACATCGATCACGATGATCTTATCTTTACGGTCACTTTACCTAATATCATTGTGGGTACAGTGGGACACGGTAAAGATGTCAGTGATGCTAACTTAGCCATGCAAGCCATGGGTTGTACTAGCAGTGATGGAGCTTCTAAGATGGCTCACATTGCGGCTGCATTAGTCTTATGTGGTGAATTATCACTCATGAGTGCATTGAGTAATCCTCATGAACTCACCAGAGCTCATCAAAGCATTGAGCGAAAGGGGAAATAGAATGATTGGAATTGATAAATTAGGATGTTATGTTCCTAAAACGGTGTTACCACTCACCACGCTAGCTCATGCTAGAGGTGTTGATCCTGATAAATACACAAAAGGGATTGGACAAATGGAAATGGCCATCGTTTCACCCAATGAAGATGTGGTGACCATGGCTGTGGAAGCAGCCCACACCATCTTGGATGAAGACGATAAAGCGACCATTGATATGGTGCTTTTCGCCACCGAAACAGGACTGGATTATTCTAAAGCTGCTGCCATTTATGCGATTGACTGTTTAGGCTTACCTCAATCAACCCGTGCTCTTGAACTCAAACAAGCGTGTTATGCTTCGACTGGTGCAATGTTTTTAGCCATGGATTATGTTCGTGCTCATCCAACTAAAAAAGTACTGGTCTTGTCCAGTGATATCGCGTGGTATGGATTTGAAAATGCAGGTGAAGTGACTCAAGGGGCAGGGGCAATCGCGATGCTTATCTCACACAATCCACGACTTGGTACTATCAGTGAAGGTCTTAAAACTGTACGTAATGAAAAAGACTTCTACCGTCCACTGTTCTCCAAAGTACCCTTGGTGGATGGAAAACTCTCCATTGAATGTTACACTGACATGCTAAAAGAAGTGGAAGATCATCAACCCCATCTGTACACCTGTTTCCACTTGCCTTTTGCCAACATGGCTAAGAAAGCCAACAGTGTCTTGACCTATCCTATGGATGAAACGCATCTTAACGTGGTGAAAGAATTAGGATCTGTGGTAGGTAACATTTACAATGGCTCACTATACTTAAGTTTATTGTCTGTGTTAATGCATGCAAAAGAAGATTTAACCCATCAAACCTTAGGCATGTTTGCCTATGGATCAGGGGCTATGGCAGAATACTTCACCATCACCTTACAAGAAAACTACACCCAAGGCATAAACCTTGATTCACTTAAGTCGATCACAGAAGGACGTCATCGCTTAACCATGGATGAATACAAGACCATGATGAAACATTATGAAAACAAAGAATATGCTTCAGAGATTGATTTGAGTGACACCATTCAAGCTCATCAAACCTATGTTCTATCCTCAATAGGCAATGGACATCGTAACTATAAGAAAGTAAAATAACAGGTCAAGTTGACCTGTTATTTCTTTCTCACATCATAATGTTTGAGTAAATCACTGACAAACTGATGCATCTCATTGTTTTCAACTTCTTGACCAAATAAGATGAAATCTGAACTGACATTAAGGACATCCACAAGTTGAACTAAGGATTTGACACTCATTGATGTGTGACCAAGTTCAATGTCTGACAATTGTCGTACTGAAATACCACTGAGTTGTGCTAAATCCTCTCGTGATAGTCCCATTTGATCCCGTCGTAAACGAATACGACTTCCCACTTCTTTAGGTGAATAAGGTTTGTTCATAGTTTTAATCATACTCAAGGGAAGGGATCTTGACCATGCGCTAAGATGCATGTTTGTATGCGGTTTAATTCATATGAAAAAGCATGCAAGCATGCTTTAGAGACGTTTTAAGATTTGTTTACGCTTAGGACCATTGGACACCATCGCAATTGGAACTTGAATGAGTGATTCTAGAGTATCCACATAAGCTTTTGCCTTCTGTGGAAGATCCTCATAGTGTTCAATGCAGGTAATGTCACTCTTCCATCCTTCAACCATGGTGTAAACAGGTTTCGCATTCCATAAGGCTGATGTCGCTACAAACTGTGAAGTCACACTTCCATCTTCCAACTCATAATGAGTAATGATTGGGATTTGATCCAAATAGGATAAAACATCAATGTTAGTTAAAACCACATGGGTGGCATTTTGAATAGCACAGCCATAGCGTGTAGCGACCGCATCAAACCAACCTACACTGCGTGGACGACCAGTGGTTGCCCCATATTCACCTGCATCTCCACCGCGTTGACGTAGTTCATGGGCAATCTCACCTTCAAGTTCAGCCACAAAAGGACCTGCACCTACAGCACTGGAATACGCTTTAGTGACTGCCCACACTTCATCTAGACCATGCATTAAACCAGATCCTAATGGTGCATACGAAGCAAGAGTAGAAGAGGAGGTGGAATAAGGATAAATACCATAATCAGGATCTCTTAGCGCACCCAATTGACCTTCACATAAAATGATTTTACTCTCATTAACTGCATCTTGAAGTAAGGTGAAGGTATCCGCAACATAAGGTGCAATCGCTGTTTTAAGCGTTTCAATTTCAGCTAAAATGGCTTCCTTACTTAAGGGTTGTGTTTCATACAAATGTTCAAGAAGAGCATTCTTTTGTGGAAGTACGCGATCCAATTTGGCAATCACACTTGGAAGATGAAACAATTCTTGAACTTGAAAGCCTAACTTAGCATATTTATCACTGTAGAAAGGAGCAATTCCTGACTTGGTGCTTCCAAAGGAAGAGGATCCCATGCGTTTTTCTTCAAGTTGATCAAAGAGGGTATGATACGACATCACCACTTGTGCACGATCAGAGACCACTAAGCGAATAGGATGAGGATAGCGCTCTTTCACCATGTTGATTTCTTTGATTAAGGCATGGATGTTTAACGCTACACCAGGACCAATCACATTCAAGGTAGTAGGATTAAAGATTCCACTGGGTAACATATGTAATGCAAACTTACCATAATCATTGATGATGGTATGCCCTGCATTGTTGCCTCCTTGATAACGAATCACAATATCACTGGTTTGGGCAAAGACATCCGTCACTTTACCTTTTCCTTCATCTCCCCAGTTTGCTCCAACAATTGCTTTAATCATAGTTCATTTGACTCTCTTTCACATAGTTTAGGGCTTGAGATTGGGCTAAGCCAACCAAATACGATGGATTCATCGCTTCTTTAATCTGATCCTGAGTGAGATTAAACCCAGGTGTTTGCATTAGTTCTTCCATGAAAGAGGACATGGATCCAGTTTGACGATGATGAAGACTTAAGGTTCTTAAGACCTCATGCCAGTGTTGACGATCTCCACCTGCTTTAACACAGGCCATCAAGATGTTTTCAATGGAAAGAAGAATGAGTTGTTCCTCAAGTAAGCGTTGATTCACTTGAACATTGAGGACACAACCTGAGGTAATCTTAATCATGCTTTGTGTGATTTCACTGGAAACAATGAAGATTTCACTCATCATGAGTCGACGATTGGATGAATCATCCAAACTGCGTTCTAGCCATTGTGTGGAGGTGGTTAAAGCTGCGTTGGAACAATCTAAAATCAGTTTACGAGATAATCCACTGATTTTCTCGCTTAAGATAGGATTACGTTTATATGGCATGGCTGATGATCCTACTTGGTGTTGTCCAAAAGGTTCACTCACAATACCATCATGCATCATTAATCGCATGTCTTGGGCAAACTTGCCCGCAGCTGCTCCAATCATTTCACACACATGGGCTAACTTGACATCCATCATGCGTGTGTTAGTTTGACCAGCAATCATGATAGTTTCAAGTCCTAGGATATTCATGACATCCGCTTCAATCTTTCTAACCACCTCTTCATCATGATTCACTAAGGCAAGAAAACTGGCTTGAGTTCCTGTCGTTCCTTTAAGCCCTAAGGCTTTAAGAGTGGACTTGGTGTAACGTAGGTGATCAAGCACTAAATCCATGTCTTGAAGATACATCGCAAACCGTTTTCCAATCGTTGTGGGTTGAGCCACTTGATAGTGGGTATAGCCTAAGGTAGGGACATGGGCTGTGGCTAAGATGAAACGCATCAAATGATGACGAATCTCAATGATGTCTTCTTCAAGTTCATGAAGTGCTCCTATGAATTGAAGCATTTCACCATTGTCGGAAACGAAGGCAGAAGTGGCACCTAAATGAATAATGGGGGCCGCATTAGGACAAATCTGTGCAAAGTGATGAATATGAGCCATCACATCGTGTTTTAGGGAAGCTTCAAGTCGATCCAACTGCTCCCAATCAAAGACATCAATGTTGGCATGCATTTCTTGGATTTGTTCAAGTGAGACATTCAATCCAGCTTGGTGTTGGGCTTGCGCTAACGCAATCCAACATTCTCGCCAAACACGGTATTTTTGATGACGAGAGAATCGCTCTTGCATGGATTTTGAACCATAGCGATCAGATAAGGCACTCATGTAAG
>CAYSNT010000056.1:0-7054 GCA_964432505.1 uncultured Erysipelothrix sp. | reverse complement strand
ACCACATCCGAAATCATGGGAACAAGATCCATGTCATGGGTGGTAATCAACACACTTAATCCATGATGATCGTTAAGATGATTGATGAGTGATACCAACTCTTTCTTCGATTCAGGATCAAGTGAATTAAAAGGTTCATCAAGAATGAGCACTTGTGGCATTAAGGCTAAGGCACCTGCTAATGCTACCTTTTTCTTTTCTCCACCACTTAAGTAATGAGGAACACGCTCAAGAAGATGAGTGATATTAAGCATCACTGCCACTTCTTTCACACGTTGATCGATTTCTGCTTGAGGAAGATTTAAATTTCGTAAGGTAAAAGCAATGTCATCATAGACTCGTGGTCCAATGATTTGCTCATCCACATTTTGAAACACCACTCCCACTTTAGAGCGCAATGCCCCAAAGTGCTTGACAGGATCAAGACCCATGACACTGACTTTACCTTCAATGGGTTTAAGTAAGCCAAGAATATGAGATATTAAGGTCGTCTTACCAGATCCATTTGGCCCAAGAATACACACTCTTTCTCCTTGATTCACCACAAAATCAAGTCCACAAATACTGACAACGGTTTGATCGGGATAGACATGCTTTAAACATTCAACTTGAATAATGGGTGTGCTCATATGAGTGCTCCTAACATACATCCTATACTAATGAGTAGGATGATTCCTTCATGGATAGACCATGGACGACGTTCTTCTCTTAAAGGAAGTTTTCCTTGATACCCTCTAAGTGAGTAAATTTGATACATACGATCATTCATTTCAAACGATCGAATAAAGAGTAAAGCCAATGCGGATGAGAAATTCTTAATGTTTCGAATAGGATGAGTGGGATGATATCCACCCCTTATTCGAATGACCTTGATTAAATCACTGACTTTCTCAATAAGAATAAAGAAAGAGCGATAAGTAAAGAGAAAAAGGTCGACCAATAAAGAGGGCAAGACTTTGGATAAAGAAGCAAAGATATCCACATATGGGGTCGTTGCCACTAAACTAATCATGATCCAAGCAGAACTCAACGCTTTAAAGATTGAAAGTAAACCTAAAGTGGCATTAGAACTCCATAGGATGGCAATAAAGAGTGAAGAGAAAAACAACGGATAAAACGAAAGATGAAGGATGGTTTTTAACGCTAGTTTAGAACTCAATAACGCAACAAAGAGAAAGCACAAAATCACCACAAGGGGGGTGATGGTTTGTGCAGCTAAGACTGCGATTAACATGAAGGCAGCACTCAACAATTTCGCATCCACTCTTCGATGATGAAGATAGGAATCTTTAGAGAGCGCTTGATAATCTATATCCGCTAAATGCATGGTTTAATCTTTCTTTATTCGTTTAAGTGATTGATAAATGAATCCAGTTGCACTTGATTCAAGTAGAATCCCAACTAAGTATATCATAATCACAGCCAACCATCCGCTGAAGCCTAAGTAGTTTAACTCTGAAAGAATGGTATCCACATCATCATGGTCATGGTTATGCTCTTCATCATGATCGTGATCATGATCACTCAGTTGTTCATCACTGAGCAATGTCAGTTCCAATTCAATGGTATCTGTCTTTGATTCATCTATCTTCACATGAAGTTCAACGTTGTCTTTGAGATACCAACCATGGTGAAGATCACTGTTGTCACTCATGTCCCACCCTGCTTCAATCAGGGCTTTCATAAGCTCATGCATGCTTTCTTCCACATCATCACTGATAAGTAAGACTTTATAGTGTTCATCATGATCATCAATGACACTCACTGTTTGAACGTGGTAGAACTCAGGAAGCATGATTGCGAAACGTTCAGGAATCTCTAAAATGAAGCCTTCTTCATCACTGTGATCATGTTCTTCATGATCATGATCTTCATGAGGTAAAGCCTCTGCAAGCCCTACTGTGGTTGCGATAAGACCTACACTCATTGAGAGTGACAAAAGAATACCCATCATCGTTGCAACAATCGCAGAAGGTAAGGTTGGTAATCGTTTAGAGATGAACCTAAAGATATAAACCCCTACCACCATCTCCGCACCAATAATGAGGGTATTAAGACCAATCAATGTAAATCCACCATGACCTAAAGAAGCTAATAAGGTGTTAACCACTAAGATGGACAAGAAAGCCATCTTTGGTCCTACCATTAATCCAGCTAGTACAGCCAAGGTTAAGTGAACAGGAACAATAAACAAAGGTACAGACATGGTAATCAACATAAGAGCAGACATCATGGCTGCCAATGGGATAAGACGACGTGCTTCCTCTTGATTCCATCCTTTAAAGATTAAAGTTAATAATCCAACAACAAGTATTAAAGCAGGCAACCAAATCCACCATGCTAGAATACCATCTGGAATATGGATATGTGACATAAATTCTCCTTATTGCGAATGATTCGCATTTGCAAGTAGTATTCTATCACATGAAAAAGATATGTCAACTAAAAAGACTCACTTGAGTCTTTCGTTGTGATATTCCTTCATCCATGATGGATTAGATTGCGTGCTCATGCAACGAGCACAGACACTTTTCTGTTTCTTATGACGTCGCCATAAGATCCAAATAATGCCACCATTGATGCATAAAACTAATCCAGCTACAATCACATCAGCCATGGTGAACCAACTGTTTTCGAGCATAAGTTAATCCGGTAAACAATCCCCCAACAAGAAGAATGGATACCCACCATCCTTCACCCAGTGTTTGAGTTGTGATTAAAGTGCCAATTTGATAAATCACCATCGCTACCATATACCCAACCAATAATTGATACCCTACCGCAAAACCTAACCATTTGTTGGATTTGAGTTGAGCTTTCATTGCACCAATGGCTGCAAAACAAGGTGGGGTAAACAAGTTAAAGGCTAAAAAAGATAACGCACTGACAGAGGTTAAACCTTGTGGTCCACCTAATGCTTGACGTGCAGCATCAAGTCCCACCACATCAAAATCACTGGAGACACTGAAGACAAAGATGACTGCTAAAGCCCCAACGACTTCTTCTTTGGCAACAAAGCCACTGATGGCTGCAGCCGCAAAGCCCCATACACCAAATCCCAATGGGATTAATAAATAAGCTACAGGACTTGCGATAAAGTAAAGCATACTTTCTTGTGCAGACTCAACTAGTTGGAAACTAAAATTGAAATTCGCGGTTAACCAAATAATCCCATTCATTAAAACTATAATCGTCGCTGCATTTTGAATGAATTCTTTAGCCCTTTCTATCATGGATTTAAATGCCAATGATAATGAAGGTAGTTTATAATCAGGAAGTTCAATGACCAAAAGATGATGTAGGGCTTGTGAAGGCTGAAAAACGTATTTTAGCCCTAACCCCGAAAGATAGATTACCAGTATAGCAAGGCCATACACAAGAACAGTCATGTAAGCTTGTTCAAAGAAGAAAACACTTAGAAGCAATGCAATGACAGGAAGTTTTGCCCCACAAGGAACAAAAGGTGTCAACATGATGGTCATCTTACGTTGAGCTTCATCTTTAATGGTTTTTGTGGCCATGACTGCAGGGATACTGCATGCTGTTCCCACATACATAGGAATGATGGATGCTCCAGATAGTCCTAAGAAAGAGAAGTAATGATTGAAGACAAGCGCAACACGTGCCATGTATCCAGAATCTTCTAGAAGTTGTAAAAAGAAGAGTAAGACCATAATCAATGGTAAGAATCCCACCACCGCAATGAATCCTCCAATAATCCCCTCACTGAGCAGTCCTGCCCAAAGTGGAG
Source organism: uncultured Erysipelothrix sp. (assembly GCA_964432505.1). Taxonomy (GTDB): domain Bacteria; phylum Bacillota_I; class Bacilli_A; order Erysipelotrichales; family Erysipelotrichaceae; genus UBA6182. The sequence continues at coordinate 3,303 of CAYSNT010000056.1, read as the reverse complement.
ATACATCATTGACCTCTAGCCATCCATTAACAATGTCTGCTCCAGATTCTAGCCACCCGACTAACGTATCTGATAAATAAGGACCTATCCATAATTGGGATAAAGAAAATATTCCCCACATGATGAGTGCAAATATCACTAATCCTAAAACAGGATGAGTCATGAATAGATCAATTCGATCGGAAAGACTCGGTGAGTAAGGTTTATTTTGTTTCAGAACCAAAGATGCTAATTCTGAAGCTTTTTTTGAATAGTTTTGATTTGATGTCATCACACTTCTCCTACACATTGATCTAAACAATGATACTTTTGATGCACGATCGCATCCACAATGGCTTGTAAACCTATTTTTTTGTTTGCTTGAGTACAAATCACAGGAACGTTCAACATGGATGAAAGCAACTCAGGATCTAAATCCATTTTGTTCTTTTTTGCCATATCCATCTTATTAATCACAACCACCATTGGAATGTTATGTTCAAGCAGTTGTAAGGTGAATTCCAATGAACGTTCAAAACTAACCACATCAATGACATTTACGATCACATCAATGTGACGAGACTTTAAGTATTGAATGGTAACATCCTCATCTAAAGTAACTGATGTCATAGAATAGGAACCTGGTAAATCAGAAATAAAGATGGTTTCATTCTTGCAATCAAAGTGACAATGCAAAGGAGCTTCTTTGCGTTCTACAGTAACTCCAGCCCAATTGCCTATGCGCTCAGAGGAATCAGAAAGATGATTAAAGATGGTTGTTTTGCCACTGTTAGGATTACCTACTAAGGCTGCCTTAATCATGAACCACCTCAATACATCGTGCACTCTTTGAATCTAGACCATATCGAACACCTTTAATCACCACCACCACATGGTGTTTATGGCGTAAAATGACTTGAAGTGATGTGGACGGTTTAAAACCAAGACGTTGTAAACGAAAAACATTATCCTTATCTAAGGACAATTGCGTAATGGTAACAGGGGTTAATAATGGGCATGTGGCTAAGTTGTGTGACATGTCGACCTCATAGATTTAATATTCATCTATCTTAAGTGTATCGCCTTTCAAGACAAATGCACTAAAATGCTTTAAACTTAGTCTTAATAAGATATAAAAAAACGTTAATTGTGATTACACTCACAATTTAGTAAAAAGGAACAGTATGAAAAAACTCTTTCATTTTAGTATTGATAAAATGCCTTATTGGTTAGGACTGGGTTCTACCCTTCTGTTTGCTTTCTTTATTGCGGTCATATTACCTGATCAAAGTGCACAAGCCATAGCCAATGGATTAAGCGAAAGCATCGATACCTCTTGGTTCTACAATGCTGCTTCATTGTATCGAATTGCAGAAAGCTATGGTGAATCTGGTCGAGCTTTCTATATTCAACAACGATGGACGTTTGATTTAGTCTGGCCAGTGGTTTATTTTCTGTTCATCTTCTCTTTAAGCAGTCTCTTCTATAAATCCATTGGTCTTTCAAAAATGAACCGTTGGATCTTGTCTTTCAGTTGGTTCGCGATCTTTTTTGACTACATTGAAAACATTTTTGTCTCATTGGTTATGTTGAATTATCCTAACCCAACACCACTGATTGCGGACTTCGCAGGGACCTTTACTTCTTTAAAATGGATCTTTTTAGGAATGAGTTTTATCGTCTTATTTTTACTGATTATCTTAAAGATAGTTCAATTCATCCTTTGGAACAGAAAAACCGCTTAATCACACACTTTCTTAAAAAATGTGATTTTTTACTCATGAGTTGTCATACTAGGTCATGTTTTGTATAATGACCTTGCGAGTATTTTTCTTTTAATGTAATTAGAAAGTGGTGAGCATGAAGAAATTAAGATTGAAAAAACAGTCGCTAGTCATTATTCTAGCCATATTTACCCTATTAATAGGAACCTATTATTCAACTGAAGCTTTATTCTCTGGTTTTATGAATGGCGAGTTTTCTATCGCCGAAGCTCCCCTGCCAGGCCTCGCTTTTATTGTCAATGACGAGACTTGGTTTGTGTTAGAAGACCCTAGAGAAATGAAGTATGTCATTGAAGAATACCAAAAACCAATGTTGAAGCGCATCACTGATCGCAACAACATCACTTCCATTGAATTTGCCGATAATGTGGTCATCAAGGAAGTTGAATACAGTGGTATCTTCTCAAGTGCTGATGAAGCACTCGCAAGATTAAATCAAAATAAAGACGAGGCTCAGTTGTACACTGTTCAAACCGGTGACAACATGTGGGACATTGCCCAAAAATTCAATATTTCATTCCGTGATTTAGCAACCTATAACCCGGATATTGAACTTGATAAAATTTGGCCCAATAATGTTATCACCTTACAACCATCCAAACCAAGTTTGGATGTTATCATTACCACAACCCAAACAGTTGAAGAAGCCATTCCTTTCACCAATGAAATCCAATATGATAATACAATGATTTCTACTGCACGTGTGGTGGTCAAACCTGGTGTTGAAGGAAAGAAAAACGTAACTTATGATATTAAAACCATTAACGGTTTCCCAAGTACTGTCGAAGTTGTAAATGAGGAAGTCTTGAGTGAACCAGTGAGTGGTATCCTTAGAGTCGGTACACAGAAAACCGCAAGACGTACCTCAGCAAACAATTTTGGAGTAACAACTGGTCGCTTATCAAGTGGATTTGGATATCGTTTACATCCAATTACTGGTCGTCGTGAATTCCATTATGGAATCGACATAGCAGCTCCTACAGGAACTCCAGTCAGATCTTATGCTGCTGGTACAGTGACCCGTGCTACTTTCTCAAGTAGCTATGGGCGATATGTCGTTGTGAACCATGGTGGTGGATTATCCACACTGTATGCTCACTTGTCCAGTATTTCTGTTTCTGTAGGAACACGCGTTGATGTTGGAACCCAAATTGGAAAAATGGGAAGTACAGGTTTAAGTACTGGATCTCATCTTCACTTTGAAGTCAATCGTAACGGAACACGCGTTAATCCATTAGGTTATCTAGACTAATCCACTGCTTCAGTGGATCTTTTATTGGAGGAACATGAACAAACAATTAATCGAATGGTTTAAATCTCTTAACCAAAGACAAATTCGTTATGGATTGGGTGGTTCGTGGATGTTAAAAGAACATGGAATTCCCATTAAACCTAAAGACATTGACCTTTTTATCCACATGAGTGATCTTAACAAATGTTTAGATCTTATTGAGCCTTATCAATTAGAAAAGGCAAACAATCCAGATTCTTTATTCAAATCAGAGTACTTTACAACACTTCAATTTGAATCAATGAGCAT
>CAYSNT010000055.1:0-7151 GCA_964432505.1 uncultured Erysipelothrix sp. | reverse complement strand
ATCATTGCCGCAGCTCCATGAGCACTTAGCCCTTCAAATGTGGCTAAAGTATTAACATAAGGAGCGTGTTTTATCATGGCCTCTTTCGGATACTTTAAGGTTGCGCTACGCTTAACGAAGTCTTGAACTCCTAAAGCACTCGCAAAGCGTGCAGTTTGAGAAGTAGGCAAGGTATGATTCACCCCTGCAAGATAGTCTCCAAACACTTCTGCTCCATAAGACCCAATAAAGATGGATCCAGCATGTTTAACCTTTTGAAGCAGTGCTTCAGGATCATTCACATGCAGTTCTAAATGTTCACTGGCTAAAGTGTTCATCATGTCAATGAGTTCTTCTTGAGTTGAGGCAAGGTATCCTATTGCATTTGCTTTGGATTTCATTAAAATTGCTTGTCGTGGTAAGGTTTGGATTTGCTTTTCAAATGCTTCTTTGACTTGGTTAAGTACATCAAGGTTGGTACTTAAGACCACAGCACTGGCCATGGTGTCATGCTCAAGTTGAGCTAACATGTCTGCCGCAATCCAAGATGGATTCGCACTTTCATCAGCCACGATCAACACCTCAGAAGGACCAGCAATCATATCTATACCAACCTGTCCATACACCAATTGCTTTGCTTTCGCAACATAAGCATTACCAGGTCCTACAATCTTATCAACTTTTTTAATTTCCTTGGTACCGAAGGCTAATGCACCAATGGCTTGAGCTCCACCAATCGCATACACTTCGCTGATACCACATAGGGTTGCTGCCACACTGACACTCTCTGCCACTTCACCCATTTCATTGGGGGAAGAAACAATGACTATTTCTTTGACCTTGGCTAACTGAGCAGGGATCACATTCATGAGTACCGTGCTTGGATAACTGGCTTTCCCACCTGGAACATAAATACCCACTCGCTCAATGGGGGTTATTCTTTGACCATAACGAACCCCTTCATCATCTTCCACTTCCCACGATGCTTCAACTTGATGAGCATGATAGGCTTCAATTCTTTTTTTCGCTAAAGTAAGGGCTTCGATAAGGGAAGGATCAGCTTGGTCAAAACGTTGTTTTAATACTTCTGGTTTCATTCTGAATGACGTCATTTTTACGCGATCAAATTGAAGCGTCGCATCAATGCATGCTTGATCTTGATATTCAATTACATTCTTTAATATGGCTTTAACTTGTGATTCAATGTCATCATTAAACATAGATGAAGGAGATGATACACAATTGTAATCTTTAACATTTAAGATCTTCATACACTTTCTCCTTGATGAATGGCCTTAATGATGGGTTGTAATGCTTTTAGTTTGATTTTGTATGAGCGCGGATTCACAATTAAGCGAGCACTTGAGGTGGTAATGGTCGTGTAAATATTTAAGTTGTTTTCTTTAAGGGTTAAACCACTCTCCACAATATCCACAATCCCATCTGCAAGTTGGAGTAATGGTGCTAACTCCACACTGCCTTCCAGTTTGATGATGTCGACATCAATGCCATGAGCATTGAAATAACGCTCACTTACGCGTGGATATTTGGAGGCTATGATAGGTTTACGATCAGTAGGTAATGGTTTTAACCCACACACACATAGACGACATGCTCCAAACTTTAAGTCTGCAAGTTCATTAACCACACCATCACTTTCCAATAAGACATCTTTACCTACAATTCCCACATCTGCAATTCCTAATGACACATAAGTAGGCACATCCATGGCTTTCACAAACACGATACGAGCTTGCTTATCATCACTTTCAAAGATGAGTTTTCGTGATTTCTCATCATACTCACTGAAGGTGATTCCTGATTGAATGAGTCTTTCTAGTCCTTTGGTCGCTAAGCGACCTTTTGCTAATGCAATGGTAATCATGCTTGCTCCTTATCGATCACGATCATTTGATCATAGTCAGTGGTTTTAACTTCATCTTCATCAAACAGCACATGAACACGATTACCCAAAGTTCGATACTCATTGGCTTTAAATAGAGCTTGTAGCTTCTTTTCTGGTGTTGTGATGATCGCAATGGTTGACATTTTGGTTGGTTGGATGGTTGAAAGTTTAGCACATAATGCAACATTCAAACCAAATCCAATGGCGGTCATGGATGGACTAGACTCTTCTTCCTTGTATTCGTATCGTCCTCCACTTAACAGTGGTTGTGCGCTGTGTGGACTGTATGCTGTGATGGTTAATCCTTGATAATAAGACAATGATTTCTGAGTTGTGAAATCCAGAATAAGATTTATCTTAGGATTAAGCTGTTTAAGATAGTTGGATAGTTGGTTCAACTCATCCACGATCCCTAGTAATGATGGATCATTCATCTCAGATTTGATTTTATCCACCACATCCTCAACTGGACCAAACCATGTCATGGATTTTTTAATGATGATTTGTACTTGCAAAGGCAAATCAATCATGGACGCTTCTAAAAGTGGCATGTCCTTCGCTTGAATGAGAGGAAGGATCTGTTCAAGGAGCACTGAAGGCACTCTTAAGGTTTGAAGTAAAGAAGGCATAAACATCACATGCCCTAGCTCAATGACTACATCCTTGATTTGAGCCAGTTCTAATGCCTTTAAAGCCAATTCACACACTTCTTCATCATAGTTGCCTTGATCATAAAACACCTCGATACCGACTTGTTTGAAGTGCTCATGACGTTTTGATTGAAGTGTATACGCTCGATGCACTGAGGAAACCATCGCAAACTTACGTAGTGATGATTCTGATTGTTTACTCATGTAATGAGCTAAAGACATGGTAGGGTCAGCTTGAAGTACCATGATATCTCCAAGAGGATCAATGAATTTGATCATGTTTTGTTGGGCTTGCTTACCACTGGATTTCATCACATCATAGTATTCAATGCTGGGTGGTTCAATCACATCATACCCATATGAATCAAAGCATTTGAGTGTGGTGTAAATGAGAGCATCCTCTTTGGAATAGATTTCTTTTCCTTTAATGGACATGCCTTGGGCTAGGGGTTGTCGTTGAGTCATGGGTGTTACTCACTTTCTAAATAAAAAAAACCGTTGCGCAATCGGCAACGGTGGTTAAAAGTTGATCAAGCGCAAAAAGCTTGCCTTAGGCAAGACTGTATGGGAATGAATCATGATGATGAATCGACGTATAGTTCATAAGCCACATCATCCTTTCGCTTGTTTATAGTATAATGAAACCAAAGAGACAATGCAAGGAGAAAACACATGATTGATTCACATAATCACACTGATTTTAGCGAGGATTGTTTTATCCCTTTAGAAACTATGATTGATGCAGCCATTTCAAAGGGAATCAAGCATTACACCATCACCGATCATTTGGATTTGGATTATCAAGACAAACGTTTTACTTTTGCGTTAGATCATGCCCAAAGAAAGACATCCATCCAACAAGCTCAACTCAAATACCATGATCAAATTAATATTTATAAAGGATTGGAATGTGGAGTTCAACCTCATGTGCTCGAGGAGGTTGAAGACATCATTCGCCAAGAAGCTTTTGATTTTGTGATTGCGAGCATGCACACTACTCATAAAAAAGATCTTTACACGAAAGACTTCTACCAAGGTCTAACCCCTATCCAAGCTTATAAAGCGTATCTTAAGGAATTCGCATTTTGTCTTGATTTAATGAATGAGTACGATGTGGTAGGACATTTAGACATTGTGAAACGATATGAACCTAGTTTGCAAAGTATTCAACTGTCTGAAGTTGAGGAAGAGATTATTTATCTACTAAAAATCATCATTCGAAAAAACAAAGGTTTAGAAATCAACACTTCAGGTTACAATGATCCCTTTAATCATGCCTTTCCTCATCCTCAAATCCTTAAATGGTATTATGAACTAGGAGGTCGAATCATCACATTAGGATCAGATGCTCATTTTCCCGAAAGAATTGCACAACACTATGAGAAAGCATTAACCATGCTAGAATCCATTGGATTTGAACACATCACACTCTTTAAGAATAGACGTCCACACACCATTCTACTCAGCGATATCAAAGAAGCATGGTTATTGACAGAATCAAATATTTGATTTATTATATTTTTGTAATCAATACAATTATGAAAACAACACGCGAACACATTAAAAACATCTTAATTGATCATGGTGTCCAACCTTCAAGTTATCGAATTCGAATCTTGGAGTGTTTAAGCGAACCTAACAAACATCCTACAGCCGACGAAATCTATCAACACTTATTAGAGGATTTCCCTACTGTATCTAAGATGACCGTGTACAACACGATTGATGTGTTGTTGGAATCATCATTGATTCGTAAGATTACCATGGGTCACAATGAGGCCAGATATGATGGAGCACTCAGTGAACATGGACACTTTAAGTGTCAGGTATGTCATAAAATCTTTAATTTTGAAATCGATTTATCATTGATGAAAGTCGAGGGATTGAATCATTTCAAAGTAGACAGTAAAGATGTTTATTTCTATGGTACATGTGAAGAGTGTACTCAAAAATCAATGAAAGAAATCACAGACACCCTGTGATGAAAGGAGTTCAATTATGATTAAGACCATGAATCAATACGTCGCCAACCTAGCCGTCCTTAATGTTAAGTTTCACAACTTACACTGGAATGTGGTAGGACCACAATTTATCCCTTTACACCAGTTCTCAGAATCAGCTTATGAAGGATTCTTTGAATCCTATGATGCGATTGCTGAACTGATTAAGATGAGAGGATCATTTCCAGTCGGTAGTTTAAAAGATATTCTTGCATTATCGACTGTCAAGGAACTTGAAAACAAATCTTTCTCGACCAGTGAAATGTTAGCCATTATGAAAGAAGACTTCACCGCTTTGATCGCATTAGCCACTCAAATACGAAAAGAAGCTGATGAAGCAAATGATTTCACTGTTGTGGCAACAATGGAAGATGAAATTGCGAAGTATGAAAAACACATTTGGTTTATCACTTCAATGCAAGGTTAAGAGTAAAATAAAAATCTAAGGATTTAACCGTCCTTAGATTTTTTCTTTTAACAGTATCTCAACAAATACGTCCACTATCTGAGCATCAAACTGGGTACCTTTACCCTTTAACAGTTCTTCAATGGCTTCAAGTGGACTTATCGCATTGCGGTAGGTTCTAAACTGGGTCATCGCATCATAGGCATCTGCAACCGCAATGATTCTTGCTGCTAAAGGAATGTCATCCTCTTTTAATCCATATGGATACCCTAAACCATCATAACGTTCATGATGAGCTTCCACAACATGAGCAATTTCTTTGTACTCCTCAATGTCTTTTAAGATGTTTGCTCCCTTGATAGGATGTTCCCTCATCAACTTCCATTCATTCACTGTGAGTCGATCTGTTTTGTTTAATACTTGTTCATCAATGATAATCTTACCAATATCATGAAGTGTTGCTGCAATGTTAAGTTTATTGATTTTCTCTTTACTCATCCCCATCTTATTGGCTATAGCAACACTGTACTCTGCCACTCGTATAGAATGGTTTTGCTCACGTTCTGATTTTTGAAACAGTGTACTCATCATCGCATTGACGATGTAACTACGAGAGGATTGCATGTCAAATGTCTTACGCTCAGATAAAATGGATTCTGCTTCTTTGAGCAATTGAGATAATTCAGCATTGTGCTCCATTTGGATAGCATATCCAAACGAGAGTGAAAGATAAAGGCTGAGACCCTGATGTTCAACATTCATTTCAAGTTCTTTCTCTAAATCATCGCTGAGTATTTGAAGTTGATTCAATGTGCAACCACGGATTAGTATCGCAAATTCATCGCCACCAATTCGAGCAAACACCTCCACTTCAGGTAGAAGTGCTTTGATTCTTTTGGCTGCTTCTTTGATCATCATATCACCGACATGGTGTCCATAATGATCATTCACCAGTTTTAAACCATTAATATCTCCTAAAATAAGGCCAAAAGGATAACACGTTTTACAATTGGCTCGATAGGTTTCATCCAAATAACGACGATTGTGCAATTGAGTTAAGAAGTCATGATGAGTTAAATAACTTACTTCATCCATCGCAACTTCTTTATCTGTTTCATCAAAAGACACAACATAAAGTAAGGTTTGATGAGTAAACATAACAGGCGTACTGTACACATGCATCAAACGGATTTCACCATTCTTTTTTCGATGAGGTAAAGCGATAAACTCTTGCGATGCCTTCTTCACTTCCATAATTAATGAATCAACTTCTTGAGTAGAAAGCATGTTGATATCATGAATTCTCAATTGAAGCATTTCATCTTTTGAATAACCATAAAAATCACAAGCTGATTGATTGGCATACACCAGTTGTCCACTTTGAGCATCGATAAAGTACATGATGGCCTTATGAGAATTGATGAGTGAACGAAGCATGGAAAGTTCTTCTTTTTGCTGAAGTTCGAATTGCTTTTTTTCACTCACATCAAGACCTAATGAGTAATAAGTATGAATGTGTCCTAAATCATTAAAAATCGCCATGTCCATCCAATCAATCCATTTTGCTTGATGGGGTAATCGAGATTGATGAGTGTATTCAATGATAGGATTAATCTTACTCAGTTTACTAAGGTTAGTAAGTATTTCTTCCCTCTCATCTTCATGAATGAAATCTGTGAAAGGACGACCAAGCATGGCATGGATAGGTAATCCAACATGCTCACTGTACTTCTTATTCGCATACTTAAGTATCGCATGTTCGTCAAACTCACAAATGTACAAAGGAACTTGATCAAAGATTTGATTGAGTTTAATTTGTTCAAGATGGAGTTGAAGGATTTTTTCTTTCATTTCTTTTAAGTACCATGCTGACTTCAACACGATTCCCAATTGCTTAGCATCAAACTCACTGAATCCATCCTCTTTATTAAAAAGTAACACATCCGCTTCTTTTCTTCCTTCCACCAAGATAGGAACAATGACACCATTAAAGCATGTTTCTTGACAGAACCTACTTTCAAACAAGGTTAAGGAAGACTCAAAAACACTTGGACTTTGATGAGAAAAATGACCTTTCATCGTTTGAAGTGAACTGAGGATTTGCTTGAGGGTTGATGGTTCAAATTGAACATCATGAGCAGACAAAACCATGTCTTCTTCTTGAGTATAAAACAAGACGACAGCCACAGTAGCGTTCATCATACTTAATG
>CAYSNT010000054.1:0-7395 GCA_964432505.1 uncultured Erysipelothrix sp. | reverse complement strand
CTCGATGTGCTTCATGAGCCGGTCTTGGTATTTTGAAAGTTTAAAGAAGTATGATTCTTCTTTCGCTTTATGCACCTCTCTTCCACAATCAGGGCACTTACCGTTATCCAGTTGTGAATCGGTATAAAACGATTCACAAGGAGTACAATACCATCCTTCATATTCAGACTTATAAATATCGCCTTGTTCATACAGTTTCTTAAAAATCTTTTGAACTTGTTTTTCATGGTTTTCATCTGTGGTACGAATGAAGTAATCATAGTTGACATTCATACCATCAAACAAGGATTTGATTTGAGCAGCAACACCATCCACAAACGCTTGTGGCGTTTGATTGGCTGCTAAGGCTTTCTCTTCAATTTTTTGTCCATGTTCATCTGTTCCAGTTTGAAAATAGACATCATAGCCTTCTTCTTTTTTAAATCGGGCAATCGCATCAGCCAACACAATTTCATAGACGTTACCAATATGAGGTTTGCCTGAAGTGTATGCGATAGCAGTGGTAATATAATAGGGGGTTTTGTTCATGGGATGTTCCTCTTTTTGAATAAAAAAACGACTGTCTAAGGACGCCTTACGCGCGGTACCACCTTAGTTCACAATCGTGCAACTTAATCCTTAACGCGGAAAGACGATGAATATTACGTATCATATTCATAGACATAAGACCATTATGACTAATCTCATTCTGTGTTTTCACCCACCACACAGTCTCTACCAATGAGGATTAATCCCTCTTCTTATGGACTCTTTTACACATTATAGTCTACCCACCAAGCGTTGTAAAGTTAACAACGCTTGGAGTGATAGAGTTCATACACTTGTTTCTTACGATAACCACTGATCTTAGCCACTTCATTAATCGCATCTTTCGCAGAGTATCCATTAGAAATAAATTCTTCAATCTTGGCATACACATCACTTAAGTCCATATCAGGAAGTTTTGTGCCTTCATCTTTATCAATGATGAGCACCATTTCTCCCTTAAGATTGGTTGCTTCTTCAAGCAGTTCAGAGAGGGTTCCTCGCAAGAATTCTTCATGCATCTTGGTGAGTTCTCTTACCAACACTGCTTTTCGATCACCTAAGTATTCCAAACAATGTTTTAACGTCTTCGCAATACGATGAGGTGACTCATATAAAATGAGTGTGGCTTGATAATGACGAATACGAGTTAATACCCCAATCAGTTCCTTTGCTTGATTAGGAAGAAACCCATGGAAATAGAATGGTTGTGTCACTAAGCCTGAAGCCACTAAGGCATTCAATAAGGCACTGCTTCCAGACACAGGAATAACATTGTATCCGTGTTGGATGACTGCACTTACAAGCTCATGTCCAGGATCAGAAATGAGTGGATACCCTGCATCGCTGATGAGAGCCACATGATGACCTTGGTGAAGTAACATGAGTATGCCTTTCACACTTTCACTTTCATTGAACTTTTGATGTGAAATCAGTTTAGTCTTGATATTGAAATGCTTAAGCATCTTAGCACTGTGTCGGGTGTCTTCACAGGCAATCACATCCACTTCATTGAGAATCTCAATGGCACGTGGAGTCATTTCAGATAAATTTCCGATTGGAGTTGCGACGATATACAGTTTAGGATGTTCACTTTCAAATGATTTTTGTCGGTTCATGAAGCAGTTCCTCCATGGGTGTCAATGTCATCCAATGTCACAAACAGTACTTCACTGCGATTATCCAGTTTGATGACTTTTTGTATGACATTCAGTCCTACTACCTTATACGGTTGTCCTTTATAGTTGATGATAGAGTTTTGCTTTGGAAACAACTCTTTATATTCCTTGTATTGTTCATCCTCACATTTTAGACAGCACATGAGTTTTCCACATTGACCTGAAAGCTTTTGAGTGTTGAGTGATAACCCTTGGTTTTTCGCCATATTGATGGAAATCACATCAAACTTGGTTTTATAGCGTGAACAACACGTCTCTTGTCCACATGTTCCAATTCCCCCAACCACTTTTGCTTTATCACGGGCTCCCACTTGTCTTAAATCAATGCGGGTTTTGAAAGTCGAAGATAAATCTTTGAGCAGTTCTCTAAAATCCACACGATCATCACTCACATACATGATGGATAGTTTTGATTGATCAAGGGAATATTCTGTACTGACCACATTCATCACTAATCGATGTTGTGCAATGAGTCGTACCACTTGAGGACGGACTTTTTTGTTTAAGACTGAGATTTCCCCAAAGGTATCAAAGTCTTCCTTCTGTGCTTTACGCACATAAAAGGTTTCACTTTCTTCCTCAGTGAGTTCAGGCATGGACTTCACCTTCGCTAACTCAAGCCCTTTATGAGATTGAATGATGATGGCTTCATTGAGTTTAAGTTCTTCATCATCATGGACAAGCACGTTTTCTACACGTTGATTGTAGAGTGTACGGGCAATAAAGCTTTTCATACGCTCTCCTCCTTTAAAATATTTCCCAGTTCAATTAACCACAAATCAACACAAAGATTAAGATTAGCGTTGTGGGTTAAGTTTTGTTGGCACTGTTGGGTTAAGATGAGTCCTTCTAATCCTTGTTTAGGGGTTAACCTCACATTGAATGGTAATTGATGAGCAGCCACTTCCTTAAACAAGCGACTGAGGATGGTTAATGTATCAATGACGATCTCTTTCGCCTGAATATCTTTAAGGTTAAACACATTTTTTTGTCCATGAACCATGAAAGGATGACGCTCATTAATCATTGTGATGCTTTTCTTAAAGGAATCAATGGCTAAAGGGAAACTTTCTTTCTCTTTTAGTTTCTCTACATCCAAACTTGAAGTAGCACAGGCCTCATAGGCATACCATGTGAGTTCATCTGATGCTTCTAATCCTTCAAATTGTGATGGATGAAACGATTCAACTTTGTTGGTGCAACGAATGATTTGTGAGCGTGAACGAATGGTTGGTAGTACACTGTTTTCATCAGTTGTGGTTAAGATGATGGTGAGTGCTGAAGATTGTGGCTCTTCAATGAATTTTAGTAGTGAGTTGGCCGCTTCAGAAGAACTGTGTTCAATGTGATGAATGATCGCATATTTCTTTTGTGCTTGTTCAAGTGCTGTGTTAGCTAAATCACTTTGCATTTGAAGAATGTCTTCTTTTTTTATGCTTGAAGGATAACTATTGATGATGACTCCATCACTATAGAGATTCTTACTTACTCTCAGGCATGAATCACAAGCTGAGCAAGCCAATGTATCTGGTTGTTCACACACCAAGCTTTGCGCCATGAACAAGGCTATTTGAAGCAGTTGGGTTTGATCACTGCCTGTTAATAAGTAGGCATGATTGACTTTGTTGTTTTGAAAACTGTTTTTTAAGATTTGATGGACGATGGGTTGTGATTCAAGAAGCTGAGAAGATGTAAAAAGCGGCACCAATGGTGATGCTGAAGCCATTTCTTGGGCTGTCGCTTTTTTCTTCCTAGCCATGATTAATCCAATACCCTCTCATGAATTGTTTTTAAAGCTTCTTGAACAATCGCTGTTATGGATCGGTTTGCATCAATCTTCACAATACGATCTTTGAATCGTTCTACCACCTGTTCATACCCTTTCACCACTTCAAGATGAAATGAAATATCTTCTTGATCAAGACGATCTTTAAACTTACGTGAGGTAATGCGTGATAATCCTGTTTGCGCATTGACATCCAAGTAGAGTGTTAACTCAGGCATATGATCATCAATCGCAAATTGATTGATTTGAAACACTTCATCAATTCCAATCCCTCGACCAACCCCTTGATAAGCCAAAGATGAATCAACAAAACGATCACAAATCACAAGTTTTTGTGCCTCTAAAGCAGGTAGTATTTTCTCCACAAGATGTTGACGACGAGAAGCGGCATAAAGTAAGGCTTCTGTACGAATATCCATCTTGGTATTTTTCGGATCTAAGATGACATTTCGGATTTCTTCCGCAATCTCAATCCCTCCAGGTTCACGTGTATACACCACATCGTACCCTTCGTTTTTGAGTGCTTCCACCACTTTTCGTGAAATGGTGGTTTTACCACTACCATCTGGACCTTCAAAGGTAATGAATCCAGTTTTTTTCATAAATCTCTCCTTATCGTATTATACCACAGCCAAAGTCTTCGTTTAAGCACCATTTCAAGGAATAGTGGTATAATGTCCCTATGAAAAAAATTGAGAAAACAACCGTAACAAAGCAAGTTTATAAGGGGAAAATTGTGAATGTCTATGCGAATGAAGTGGACATTGAAGGTGAGAAAGGATATCGCGAACTGATTGAACATTCGGGTGGAGTGTGCATCTGTGCCATTGATGAAAACAACGAAGTGATTGTGGTTGAACAATACCGTTATGGTTCACAGAAATTCATGATAGAACTGGTGGCTGGAAAACTTGGTTATCAAGAAGATCCATTGGTGTGTGCACAACGTGAACTGCTTGAAGAAAGTGGGTATCATAGCACTTCATTCACTTACATGGGCTCTTTTTATCCCACACCTGCTTATAACTCTGAAAAGATTGCGTGTTATATGGCCACTGATCTCACCTTCATTGAACAAAATCTTGATCCTGGAGAACATTTAGAAGTGAAGAAGATTCCTTTAAAAACACTTAAATCAATGATACTGAATCATGAAATCGAAGATGGAAAAACCATTGCGCTTGTTTTAAAAGTCTGTTCAGTCAAAGGAATATGATTATGGACTTAAGTCCACTATAATAATCAAAAAAGGAGAAAGACATGACACGTTTACAAGCCTTAAAAATCGTTAATATTATCTTAGCTTTAAGTTTCTTCATGGTTTCAATTCCAGGAGTCATTCAATTTGTGACTCAAGGAGCCATTCCATATTCCACCTTTAGATCCATTCATCCGATTGCGGGTACCATCTTCACCTTAGCAGGATTCACCCATGTTGCTCTCAACTACAAGTGGATTAAGATCAACTACTTTAAAAAGAAGAAATAAACAGTAAAGGAGCTTAACGCTCCTTTTGCTTGTTTTGATAATGATGTAAAGCACGAATACGATTCATTTCATTGGTCACAATCATGAATCCTTCATCCACACCCATACCTGGTTTTGCGAGCATTTGCATTGGATGTGTAGCCATGGCCACATGAGCACACACTTGAGCAGAACGGTCGGTTTCATTGCATGTTCCCCCTTGATAAGCTAGAACTGATGTTCCCTTACAGTATAAGTTTGCTTCAATGGTGTTATGAATGCTACCTAAATCAGGTGTTTTAATTTGCACCATGTGTCCTGCTTTATGATCCACAAACAGTTTGATGTCTTCCAATGTGTTGCACCATTCATCTGCCACAATCTTAACTTTTACCCCTTGCTCATCCACCATTCGAGTCAATGTCGCAAGTGCTTCAATCTGAGATTCTCTTTCTCCCATATCCACGGGACCTTCGATGTTTAAATCAAAGGGTTGAGCTCGATCAACACACACTTTTAGGTAGTCCACTATTTTTTGATAATCATTCTCAAAGATAAGGCCTAACGTCCCATATAAATCCAAATGCAAGGTTGGAGTGTATGATTCATCGCCTCGTTTATCCAGAATTCGTTTTGATAACCACGTAATATAATCAAGCAGCAGTTCACCTTGATACCCAAGCTTGGTAGGAACATGATTAATGAGCGCATGCGGTAAGACATCCGCTTGTTTAATGATCATTTTATCAACGTTATTGTAGCGATCATCCCCTGATTGCATGAAAATAGGGATAGGATCATCACTGACTTGAGTGTCATACTCTTTAGCCACAATATCAGCCATGAACGTATGATGCGCTTTCGCGACGCCATCCAACAAGGCTTGACTTAGCCCATACCGTAATGCTGTATGGAGTGGTTTTTGAGTGTTTGGATTAATGAGTGTATCAACCAAAGTGGCTAAACGTCTGAATGAATCCAATTCTTGATTAATCAGGTGAGGTTTCACAACCTCTTCAATGACATGCATGTAGTCTTGGGCTAGAAACAATGGATCTCTTCCACCTGCGCCTGAATATTGCACTGCTGCACAGTCTCCAAACGCAATTTGTTGATCTTCTAATACCAGCATGACACTGATGGACTCTCCCGCAACACGAACACTGGTAAACCCAGGTGTGACAGGATTGCCTACATACGTTTGACCATCTGACACCGCATTGGTCTTAATCGCTTTTTGATCATCAAAGAAGAACCCTGTTTTCCCTGGTGATGTTAATACATCGATGATTTTCATTGTTGTTCTCCCTTGCTACCGCGTCCAATGAGTTTTCCCTTACCTATCGCATACACATCATCGATAACCATCTGAAAGTCAACACTACGATTCTCATAGGCTGCACGCTCTTGTAGTTTCTGTGCATGAAAAGCTTTGATTTCGTCACTGAATGGAAGATTACCTACTTCTAAGAAGCGAATAGCACCCACATTATCTCGTGCTGGTAAGATAAGTCCTTTATTAAATTTACTTGGCGCAAATGGAATATCAATGACTCCAGCCTCAAATCCTCGAATGGTTCCTAATGCTATATCCCCTTCACCCAATTCAAAGAGTTTATCCACAATGGAGCGTGTCTCTTGTTCAATGATGCTCATTTCTGCTTTTAATTCTTGTGTAAGAGGCATTCTTTGATCCTTGAGCATACTCACCACTTGTTTGGTGGTCATTAAACCTTGAGCATTGGCTGCCATGGTAGGAATGCCCATCGCTTCATGAGGAGATTTCACAATGACTTTGGTTGCACCCGCAAACGCTGCAGTAGCTGCACCCCATGAAATAACCCCATACGCTTTCGCTTCATCTTGAGGAAAGCCACCCATCCATTGATGCATCACAGTCGTAATCTTCATGTCTGTGTATCCATGTTCTTCAAGATAGGATTGGGTTAACCTCTCTAAAGTACGTATCGCAGCCACATCTTGAATAAGATTACCACATTGTCCATATCCCACGGTGATGTCTTTCACCCCTTGCTCAGCCGCAAGTAAACTCTCTACAATCGCCACCGCATGAGAAATGCTTGGTGGAACTAGAGTGCCTGTCAAAGGACCAAATGGTTCACGATTGATGGAAATCCCTTGTTCTTCATACAAACCAATGAGACGATCCACATACATCCAATCACGAATGGTTTGTTCCAAAGAAATGTTCTTTGAATAAGGAATATTATAGGAGATGCCCCCACCTTCAAATGATGTGAATCCTCCTGCCAACGTAATCTCGGCTAATAAACGAGCATCTGGGGTTCCATGTCTTACTTGAACGGGAACGTTCACTGATTGAATCAGACGACGACAGCCACTTACTCCATGATTGACGGCTGGAAACCCATTGAGTAAGGAGCGTCCTTCCACAATGCTTTCCTCTAAGCCTTGTTG
>CAYSNT010000053.1:0-7430 GCA_964432505.1 uncultured Erysipelothrix sp. | reverse complement strand
GACTGTATTATATCAAATCATACAAATA
Organism: uncultured Erysipelothrix sp.; assembly: GCA_964432505.1. Lineage (GTDB taxonomy): Bacteria > Bacillota_I > Bacilli_A > Erysipelotrichales > Erysipelotrichaceae > UBA6182. Next base: position 7,402 of record CAYSNT010000053.1, on the reverse strand, counting down.
AGTCAATTATGATTATCACAATGATTGATAAATCGCTTTTAACTGTTCTCCAATCTTATCTAAACTACGATCTTGAGCTGTTTGATACGCATTTTCAATAAGTTCATCTGAATATTGCTGATTAAAAATGGTTTTTAAATGGGACACAAATTCATGATTGTCTTTACCCATCAAGCAATTGTATTCATGCTTTAACCAACCTTGATATACACCAATGTCTCTAACAACAACCTTTTGCTTAGATGCTAAGGCCTCTAGCACCACAATGCCTTCAGTTTCCTCTAATGATGGAAAAAAGAAAGCATCTGCACCAGAAAAAGCACCTTCAAATCCAGGACCTTTTAAATAACCAGGTAAGCGAACATTGACGGGATGATCATCTATGGCTTTCTTTACTTCAGATGATAAAGCAATACGAGGTGTTGAGCCAAACCAAATGAATGTAACTTCTGGCATCATTCTCGCCACTTCCATGAAATCAAGGATACCTTTACGTTTTAGGTATAATCCTGCACTAACCACCACTTTATCATTAGGACCTAAGTGAAAATAAGATCTGAACGTCTTTTCTTTCTCTACATCCTTAAAATAACGAGATAAATCAATCCCATTAGAAACTGCATAAATCGGTTTTTCTAGTCCATAGTTTTCCAATAGTGATTTTGAATAAGGTGTTGGCGTGATGATAACATCCGCCATTTGATACATATTGATTAAATGTTGTTTAAAAAGTGGAGCAATTTGATTGGATAAGATAAAGGAGTTGCGGAAGTCCTCTTCAGTACTATGAGCATGATAAACTACTTTCTTTCCTAATGCATGTGCTTGAGCAATGACCAGAGGACTTGTTACTCCAACTGTATTGATATGAAGAATATCATAACTGTCCATGACATCCGTTGTATATTCCACACCAGCAAGTTCCAATGCTCTCTTTTGGTGTTTCAATGCACGTCCAATTCCAGATTTTGCGATAAAATTCTCACCTTCAAAGTATAAAAGAACCTTCATAGTATCCTTTCCTTTTAAAAAATCAGGGTGGATGTCCACCCTGACTTCGTGTATTTTAGTCTCTAGCCAGTTTCATTAAGCGATTGAAACGTTTCTCAGCATCGCTAGCTGCTTTCTCAAGTAAAGCTTCTGCTTCAAATGGGTTAGCATTAGGAAGTTGATTGAATCGTGTTTCAGTCATGACGAAGTCACGGAACTTACTGAAATCAGGTTTAGTGTAATCCACAGTTAGCGGTTTCTCTGCATCTGGATTGAATCTGTAGAGGGTCCAATAACCACATTCCACAGCAAGTTTTTGTGTGATTTGATGGTTGGATAATCCACCCTTAATACCGTGTTCAATACATGGTGAGTATGCGATAACCACAGATGGTCCTTGATAAGCTTCAGCTTCTTTTAAAGCCTTAATGGTTTGAACACGGTTAGCACCCATTGCGATGGAAGCAACATACACGTGTCCATACATCATAGCCATTAAACCAAGATCCTTCTTACCAGTAGGCTTACCACCAGCTGCAAACTTGGCAATCGACGCTGCTTGTGACGCCTTAGAAGACTGTCCACCTGTATTGGAGTACACCTCAGTATCAAGAATAAGAATATTGACATTTAGATTATTTGCGATGACATGGTCTAATCCACCAAATCCAATGTCATAAGCCCATCCATCACCACCAATAATCCAAACCGATTTAGAAATAAAGTCTCTTTCCATTTCAAGTAATGGAGCAGCCGCTTCTGATTTAGATGCCTTTAAGAGTTCAACCATACGAGGAGCAATGACTTTCTCTTCATTACGATTACCCTTAGCAGCTAAATATTCAGCAACAACCGTTTGAAGTTCAGGTTCAAATGAAGACTGAGCCTCAGTTAAGCGTTCAACAAGTTGACGAGCCTTAAACTCTTGAGCCACTTTCATACCAAATCCAAATTCAGCATTATCTTCAAATAAGGAGTTAGCCCAAGCTGGTCCCTTACCTGATTTATCAGTGACAAATGGAGTGGATGGAGTTGATCCACAATAAATGGATGTACAACCCGTTGCGTTAGAAATCATCATGTCACTACCGAAAAGTTGAGTTACAAGTTTGTAGTATGGTGTTTCACCACAACCAGCACAAGCTCCAGAAACTTCAAAGTAAGGCATTAAGAATTGAGTTCCCTTAATAGAATCTGTTGGGAAGTATTCAGATTTATATGTCGTTTGTTTATAAATGTATTCAGCTAATGGAGCTTCATGAAGTTGCTCGTTAACATCCGTCATAACTAAGGCTTTTTGACCACCTTTGCCTGGACATTCAACAACACACAAGGAACATCCAACACAGTTATCAGGTGAAACCATGACACGGTAACGTAAGTGTTCTACACCTTTACCATTAGGTTGTAGAGTAGCAAACTCCATTGGAGCGTTCTTCATTTCGTTTTCATCCAACAAGAATGTACGAATAGTTCCATGAGGACATACAAATGAACAGAATCCACATTGGATACAGTTTTCTGGAATCCACTTAGGTACTTGAGTCGCAATAGTACGTTTTTCTTTGAAGGTAATGTTATTGCGCATTGAACCATCAATGAGTCCATCAGTTGTGAATGCTGAAACTGGAAGATCATAACCTTCAAGGCCATTAATCATTGCTACGTGCTCATCAAAGTATTCATCACCCGTTGTTTTACGTGTATTACCTAAAACAATGTTTGCCCATTCAGGGTCAATCTTCACTTCAACTAATCCTTCTTTACCCATGTCAATGGCTTGGAAGTTCAAGTCGACGATCTCTTCACCTTTTTTACCATACGACTTCTCAGCCATTTCTTTCATGTATGAAAGAGCATCAGAGTAAGGAATAATGGATTCATTGAGTGCGAAGAATGATGATTGTAAAATCGTGTTGGTACGACGTCCCATACCGATGGACTCAGCAATCGCATTCGCGTCAATCACATACATTTTCGCTTTCTTCTGTGCCAATTGCTTCTTAACACGGTTAGGAAGTAAACGATCTACTTCAGAAGCTGGTGTGGATGTTGAAAGCAAGAATGTTCCACCTTCTTTTAAGTTACGAAGCATGTCGTAGCGGAAAAGATAAGATTCAAGTGAACATGAAATGAAATCAGCATCTTTGACATAATAAGTACTACGAATTGGTGATTTACCAAAGCGTAAGAATGAGCGAGTTGCTCCCCCTGCTTTTTTACTGTCATAAGCAAAATAAGCTTGAGAATAGAGATCAGTATGATCACCAATAATCTTAATGGAGTTCTTATTTGCGGAAACAGTTCCATCAGAACCTAATCCATAGAACAAGCATGAAGTGTAATCATTTTTAACTTTAAAGTTTTCATCACTTGGAAGTGATAAGAAAGTCACATCATCAACGATAGAGATGGTGAAACCATTGATCGGTTTTTCAACAAGTAAGTGATCATAAACACCTTTAATGTCACCAGGTTGAGTATCTTTAGAAGATAAACCATAACGACCACCAATGATAGTGTCAATGTTTCCAAAACCATGAAGTGCTTCGTGCACATCAAGATAAAGAGGTCCATGTGATCCTACTTCTTTAGTACGATCTAAGACAGCAATTTTTTGAACGGTTGCAGGTAATACGGATTTAAGTAAATCAGCACGGAAAGGACGGAATAAGTGAACTTTCACTAATCCAACTTTTTCTCCACGAGCATTCAATTCATCAATAACTTCAGCAGTGGCTTCAGTCACAGAGCCCATCGCAATGATAACGCGAGTTGCATCTTCAGCACCATAATAAGTGAATGGAGCATAATGACGACCCGTTAACTTGCTGATTTCGTTCATGTAGTGAATCACCACATCACTTAATTTTTCATAATGGGTGTTTTGTGCTTCACGTCCTTGGAAATAGATATCATCATTTTCAGCACCACCACGAGTCACTGGATTAGTGTGTGGGTTTAATGCACGTGCTCTAAAACGAGCCAATGCATCTTTATCAATGAGTTTAGCTAAATCATCATAATCTAAAACTTCAATCTTTTGAATTTCGTGTGATGTTCTAAAACCATCAAAGAAGTGTAGAACTGGAGCAGAAGCTTGAATTGCTGTTAAATGAGCAACCCCTGCAAGATCCATGGCTTCTTGAACGGAATGAGATGAGATCATGGTAAATCCTGTTTGACGAACAGCATAAACGTCTTGATGATCTCCAAAGATAGACAATGCACGTGTTGCTAATGAACGTGCTGATACGTGAATAACCCCAGGTAATAACTCACCAACCCATTTGTACATGTTTGGGATCATGAGTAATAACCCTTGAGATGCAGTGAATGTGGTTGAGAGTGTGCCACCTTGTAACGCACCATGCACAACCCCAGCAGCTCCTGCTTCTGATTGCATTTCAACTACTTTAACCACGGAGTTGAAAATATTTCTACGGCCTTGTGATGCCCAAGCATCAACAAGCTCAGCCATCGTGGATGATGGAGTAATCGGATAAATACCAGCAACTTCAGTGAACGCGTACGCCACGTGTGAGGTTGCAGTATTGCCATCCATAGTCATGAATTTTTTAGGCATTTGTTCCTCCTCGATACCTTCTTAACATGTCAATTATACACCTTTAGACACTAAAAGACCATGTGAAATTGTCAGTTTGTGAAAGAATTAGTGATGTAAACAACATCTCTAAACCTTGATTTTCGTCCAAGTTGCACTATTAAATCGAACTTGCGAAATCACAAACCTCATGATTTGGTCCACTAGCACCGACATCCATGCACCAGTTAAACCAAAACCTAAACCATAAGCAAACACATAGGTCAGTGCAGGTCTAACGATGGAAACACTGACTAACGATAATGTTGCCACAAATTTCACATCACCCGCACCCCTAAGTGCTCCAACCACAATGACTTGTACAATTTGAAATAAGATAATGACTGACAATATAACAATCAGTGGAGCACCTAAATCAATAATCGTTTGATCATTGGTAAAGAGAGATAAGACACTTTCTCGATTAAGCGCAAGCAATGTGCTGAACAAAATTGCTGCAGTTAAACCAATACGTTGGGTTATTTTCCCATATCCCATGGCCACATCAGGACGCTTTGCCCCTAACGATTGTCCAATCAGTGCAGAGTTGGCTGTTGATAAGCCATCTCCAATCGCAAAGGAAATAACCATAACATTCATGACCAATTGATGGGTTGCGAAAGCTGTGGTCCCTAAATCTGCCACTGCTCGTGCATACAATAAAAATCCTATACGAATAAAAATCTGTTCTGTTAAGGCGGGTTTACCTAACTTAACAAAGGAAGCAACAATTTCCTTTGAATATTTAAACGAATCTTTGAAAGATTGGTATAACAGTGATTTTTTATCAAGAATGGATCTAAACGCAATCACAAACATAACAAAGTTCCCAATTGTGGTTGCGATTCCCGCTCCCACAACTTCAAGTCGCGGAAAAATCCAAATACCATTAATAAGTAAAAAGTTCAAAATGACATTCACCACGTTGGCGGTAAGATTGGTTTTCATTGCGATCAATGTATTGCCCACTCCACGCTGAGCAGCATTGATGTTCATGGACATTCCTAAAAAGAAATTCCCAATCATAATGACTCGAAAATAATCAATGGATGTTTGAAGGTAATCAGAACTTGCTCCAGCAATCAACACAAGTTCTTTCGCAAACACGATCCCAATGATAGCAAACACTAAACTCATGATAAATGCGATGATTAAAGAATGTCTCATAACATCTTTTAGAGCTTGATGATTTTTCTCTCCACGACGTCGTGAAATCACAACTGTAGTACCTACATTCAGTGCAAACAACATGGATAAAAGAATAAACTTGGGTTGATTGGTAATTCCTACTGCCGCAATAGCAGATTCACCTAATCGCCCTACCATCATCATGTCAACAGCACCAATGATACTAATGAGGAAAGCCTCAGTTGCACTTGGCCAAGCAATTTTAAATGTCTTTTTCACCATGCTTGATGGTGTAGGATCTTTGATGTCGATCTTATGTGTAATTAACTTCAACAACCAATTCATGCTAATGCCTCTTTTTCTAATACCGCAATATTATGATTATTACATTTCTTCAAGAGATGTGGACTACGGATGGTCCACACACCAACGTCTACTTTCAACCATGTCATCCATTGAAAGAATGGCATCAGATCTCTATGTACAGAAATAAAGTCCGCTTGCGTCCATCTCTGATAAGCGTTCATGGTAAGAAGTACTCTTTGAAAGAATGGGAGTGTTCTATTTTTAAAATGAACCTCGATCAATTGACCCACAGGAATATGTTTCATCTTTTTGTTCTTGCACATTTTCACAATTCTAGGATCAAACGAGATGACACTTACATTCCCTTCATAATGTGCCAATAGATCATAAACAACAGACACACTCTTTGCAGCTTGATGATTGGGTTTTATCTCAATCATTAGAGGCACTTGACCTTGGGTAATGTGTAGTAACGTTGACAAATCAGTAAAGGTTTGAGTGGTGTTTAAAATGGGAATTTTCTTCAGTTCTTCATACATCAAATCATGAACAGCTTCATCGCGCATTGCCAATCGGGTTAATCTAGGATCGTGAATCATGATAGGCACATGATCTTTGGATAGTCTCACATCACATTCAATACCAAACCCTAACTCAACGGCTTGCTGAAAAGCTCCAGCAGAATTTTCTGGGTAGAGATCATCATGAAATCCACGATGAGCATGGTGTTGTCTGAGCCATCGATATTGACCTCGATTAGGGGTTGGTGTAATTAAGAAGACACCCACCACCACAACAAGCAAAAATGTTAAAAATATCATAGGAGTATCATACCAAATTATTCAAATGGGTTGTCCATTCATTTGTCTTTAATTATGTGAAAAACATGATAAGTGACCTTATCATGTTAGGTTAAGATAGGATTTCAATAATTCATACGTCGCTTCAACAGCATCCGCATGGGTACGCTCCATTCCATGAGATGCCATAACACCAGGACCAATTAAAGCTCCCTTAATGTTTGCTCCTCCTCTTAATGCCGCAGAGACATCTGAACCATACATTGGATAGATATCCAATACATGATTAAGTGATTTCTCAACCGCTAAAGATTTAAGATGTGTGGTCATATGACGATCATATGGGCCTGAAGAGTCTTTTGCACATATGGAGACATCATACTCAGTACAAGCCAAATCCTCACCAATGCATCCCATATCCACTGCAATCATTTCTGTAATGGTGGATGGAATCCAAGCTGTACCATGTCCAACTTCCTCATAGGTAGAAATAATGAAGGTCGTATCAAACTGTGGTCGTTGTTGGGTTCGATGCATTTCTTTAAGGATTGACATTAAGATGGCGACTGAGATC
>CAYSNT010000052.1:3180-7510 GCA_964432505.1 uncultured Erysipelothrix sp. | reverse complement strand
AGAAAGTGGCTACCCTTGTTCTGATGGCAACACTCTCACTTGTGTTGACCTTTACGATATCCGGTGTCAGAATCATCCCACACCAAGATTTCCGCTTAACTCAAGTGGAGCTTTCTGGTGCTTTGATTACACAATCGATTGAAAACCGCTTAGCTAATCCAATACCAGTCACAAAAGTCTATTATCGTGATAAATTAGTGGGTATCATGGAGGACACATCAGGAATTGATGAGTTACTATCCAACACTTATGATTTAATCTATGCCCAAGATTTCCCTCAATCACAGCTACTTTTAAGTGAAGAAGTGGTGTTGGTCAATGATCTCATTCAGTATAAGTTAACCAACATCGATTCAGACATCGTTAGTTTCATTGAAGCCAATGAACTTTATTCCATTGAGGTTACTCGCATTGATTTTTCCAGTGGGTATACCATCTACGTCAATAAGATTGAAGACTTTGAAGTAGCTCGTGAACAGTATCTTCTCAACTTCATCACCAAAGAATCGTATGATCGAATCATTAAAAAAGAAGAAGCACCTGAATTATCCACCTATGGTTATCGCGATCTTAATTTGATTGTTTCAGAAACCATTGAGATATCAAAAGGACGCGCTAAAGCTCAAGACATTTTAAAAAATGTTAATGAGATAGTTTATTTCTTCAGTTATGGTTATGGAACTGAAATCAAAACGTATGAAGTTCAACCTTTTGATACCGTTGAAGCAGTGGCTTACTTTAATGGTTTAACTCCTCAACAAGTCATGTCCATCAATGCTGACAAGATTAAGTCTTACAATCAAATCTTAGAACCGGGGATGAAACTTAATGTCACCTACTTTAATTCTCCAATCAAAGTGGTTGTGATTAAAGAGCGAAGAGCAGAAGAAATCGTTTATCCTCAAAGCACGATGTTTGTACCTGATCCATCCATGCGTGAAGGGATGACACGTGTTTCTACACAAGAGAAAACAGGAACTAAGGATGTATTGTATTTAGAAACCTATGTGAATGGGGTATTGGTTGGTGGACAAGAATTGAAATCCAGCGTCACCAAAGAACCAGTCAGAGAAGTGGTGTTGTATGGAACTCGTGTTATTCCAGGTATTGGTAGTGGAAACTTCAGAATGCCTGTGGATAATCCTAGAATCATCTGTGGATATTTGTGTTACTCAGGGCATGAAGCCATTGATTTAGTTGATAATTACATGCGTTTTGGATATATTGTGGCTGCCGATCGTGGTGTTGTTCAATCACGTGGATATGATCCAATTCGATCAGGATATTGGATTCGCATCAATCACAATAATGGATACACAACCTATTATGCACATTTAGATGCCATGGCGTATTTCCCACCAGGAGTAGCCGTGGAAAAAGGAGAACGGATTGGAAAGATTGGCATGACTGGTCGTACTACTGGACCACACGTTCACTTCATGATTACTTATGGAGGAAGAAACATTAATCCATGCACCAAAGTCCGATGTTAGATTTCAAATTCATATCTCTCATGAGTGGTTCTAAAGGCAATGCATCCATTATTCAAACTAAAGAGTCCACTATCTTAATTGATTGTGGAGGGCCAAAACGATATCTTATGGAAGCCCTAAAGAATAACGGGATTTCCATTGATTCCATTGATGCATGTTTCATTACTCATACTCACAGTGATCATATCCAACAAATAAAAACTTTTGCTCATCGCCCTATCTATGCATGTCAACCCATCCAAGGAGTTAATACTACTCAGATTTCTTTGCATGATCGCATTGATATCAATGAGTGTGTCATTACGCCCTTCTATCTTTCTCATGATGTTCCTAATGTTGGGTATATTATTCATACTCAATTATGCAAAATAGTGTGTGTTACTGATACAGGGTATTTAAAAAACGATGATATAGCACTACTTCATAATGCTCATTTCTATTATTTTGAATGCAATTATGAGCCTGCCTTACTGATGACGTCATCTCGACCACACAGTGTGAAGATGAGAACACTCTCAGATAGCGGACATTTGTCTAATGATGATTCAGCTCGAATCATGAAAGCGTTGATTGGCCCGCAAACACAGGAAGTGATGCTTGCGCATATCTCTGAAGATGCGAACACCTTATCATTGGCTTTAAAAGCACATCATGAAGCTTGGTTTGAAGATTATCCTCACATCAAATTACAGTGTGCAAAACAGTTTGAAGTGACCTTAGGGGGAAAGTATGATTAAGATTATCTGCGTAGGATCCATTAAAGAAAAGTTTACCCAAGCCATGATTGATGAATATTTAAAAAGACTGCGAACACCATATCAGTTAGCCATCATTGAACTAAAAGAGTCCAAACATAAAAATCATCCACAGATGATGGTGGATGATGAAAGTCAAATGATATTAGCGCAGATTCAACCCACAGATGTGGTCATTGCTTTGGATATTCATGGCACTTTAGGATCAACTCAAGATTTCCACAAAGCCATTGAAGCAAGTTTCAATCAAGGTAAGCACTGCGTGTTTGTGATTGGTGGGTCTCATGGCTACAATCAAGCGGTGAGACAACGAGCTAACATTCGCTTTTCAATGTCTCGCATGACGTTTCCCCATCAAATAGTACGAGCCTTACTCATTGAGCAAATCTATCGCTCGTATACCCTTTACCAGAATATTCCTTATGACAAATGAGGGTCTTCTGGTTTTTTCTTTTTCTTCTTGGCTAAAGCAATAAAGAGTTCTACAATGATTCCTGCGAATACCGCAACTATCATGATGATGAATGCTGAAAACAAAGCAGCGATTTGTAAGAATCCTTCATTGGGCTTGGATAAAGCATCCAACAACACTACAAATCCACCAATATAACCCAGGAAATAAAGGATTAAACCAACTCCTTTTTTAAAGTAAGCAAACCCTAAAGCAATAACCCCATGTATGAGACCAAGTAAGATGTATGAGTACATTAAATTCCATTCAAAAGCACGTTGAGATAGATTGAATATCCCATGACTCATCAATGCGATGGTACTTACCATAACGAGTAATCCAATGAAAAGTGAGTATTTTCTAAGTGGCATAAATTGTCTCCTTTCTCGTAGTATATCATAAGTAAAATAAAGGGGAATAGTTAAAACCATTAATCATCATTGATGCAAGAAGTGTTCCTTGTATTATGTAAAAAAATCGAGTAAAATGAAATTACAAGTCGGAGGTAGAGACATGAAAGAAGCCGTAGTACTCGTCGTTGATCCAGTAGGGCTACACGCTAGACCTGCCACTGTTGCCGTTAACGCAGCAAGCAAGTTCAAATGTGAAGTTAAAGTCGCTTTTAAAGGTCGTTCAGTGAACATGAAATCAATCATGGGTGTAATGTCATTAGGTATTCCAACCCAATCAGAAATCACGATTACTTGCGATGGTGATGACGAAGATCATGCACTCGCTACAATCGTTGATGTTTTGCGTACTCAAAACGTCATCCAATAAGCGTGCATAAAATTGAAGATGTCTCATCTTCTTTTTTTTCAAAAAACAAAGGTGGAATAGGACATGAACAATCGTTATGAAGCATGGAAAAAACATGCAGTTTTAGACTCTCATACCCAATCACAACTCCTCCATTTAACTCCTCAAGAGATTGAAGAGTGTTTTGGTGCGGATGTGGAATTTGGAACAGCGGGGATGAGAGGTCTTTTAGGACCAGGTCCAAATCGACTTAACTTAGTGACCATTCGCAAAGCAACAGTAGGATTTGTAACCTACATTAAACATATTCAATCCACTCAAGAACATCTTCAAGGAGTCGCCATAGCGTATGATAATCGCTATATGTCAAAAGAATTTGCCTATGAAGCGGCTGCTACGTTGGCCATTTATGGCATCACATCCTATGTGTATGACTCCTTACGAAGCACGCCACAGTTATCCTTTACCGTGCGTGAACTTCATTGTGCAGGTGGGATTATGATTACCGCATCTCATAACCCTAAAGAATACAATGGCTTTAAGGTTTATGATTATACTGGTTGTCAACTTGTTCCACATGATATTGATATGGTCATTAAAGCCATTGGCAACATTCAAGATGAATTAGCCATTGTGGTGGCTGATCATCATTATCTAAGCCCACTGATTCGAAAAGTGGATGAAAGCATTGATAAACTCTACCAAAAGAAGGTCATGGATATTGCTTTACGCCCTGAAGTCAACAAAGACATTAAAATTGTCTTTACTTCAGTGCATGGTGCAGGATTTCCAGTAGTTCCAGAAGTATTAGAGCACAGTGGGTATACCATCATCAATGTGGAAGATCAGATCATTCATGATCCTGCTTTCTC
>CAYSNT010000052.1:0-3080 GCA_964432505.1 uncultured Erysipelothrix sp. | reverse complement strand
GAAAAACACTTTGTGTTAGGGTTTGAAGAAAGTTATGGATATCTTGTAGAGCCTTTTGTAAGGGATAAAGATGCAGTTCAAGCCTGTTTAATCTTAGCTGAAGCAGCTGCTTATTACGCAACACAACAAAAAACCTTAGTGGATGTGCTTAATGAGCTCACAATACGTCATGGTTATTATCATGACACCCAAGTGTCTTTAACATTAAAAGGACTTGAGGGCAGTGCAAAAATAAAAGCCATCATGCAAGGATTAAGAGCACATCCTTTAACCCATATTGGACCACTGAAGGTCATTAAGTCACAAGACTACCTCAGTTTGACTGAAACCATTGATGGAGTTACAACACCACTTGTGGGATTTGTCAATGCGGACGTCTTAAAGTATTTCTTAGACAATGGATCGTGGGTGGCGGTTCGTCCTTCTGGAACAGAACCTAAATGTAAGTTCTATTACTGTGTTAAGGGAGACAATCAACTTGATGCAGAGCAACTGTTTGAACAACTACAATCATCCATGGCATCAGTTGTGTCATAACACAAGGTTTTTCCTTGTGTTTTTTAATAAATGAACCAGGAGGCACATATGAATAAAAGTTCAATACTCGATAGTTTTTTCTCAGGACATTGTTTGGATGCACATAAGGTTTTTGGTGCGCATTTTGCATATGAGGGCATCAGTGGGGTACGTTTCACGGTGTATGCTCCTAGTGCACGTGCTGTCCAAATCTTAGGTAACTTCAATCATTGGAATGGTGGAAAACATTACTGTGAAAAGATTGATGATCGTGGTGTGTGGTCTTTGTTTGTGCCTAACATCGTAGAATGGGATCTTTATAAACTGAATATTCAAACCATTTATGGTCATTGGGTAGAGAAAGCAGATCCTTATGCGTTTCATACTGAAATGAGACCTAAATGGGGGAACCTTGTGGTTAACCTAAAAGATTTTTCTTGGGGTGATATCACATGGATGGCGAGAAGAGAAAAGAATTTTGATAAACCTCTCAATATCTATGAAGTTCATCTTGGATCATGGCGCAAAAAATATGGCTATGATTGGATGAACTATGAAGAGATTGCAAACGACTTAATTCCTTACCTCAAACAAGGGGGATACACCCATGTGGAGTTAATGCCTCTTAATGAGCATCCCTTTGATGGATCTTGGGGGTATCAAGCCACAGGTTATTTCTCAGCTACATCTCGATATGGCTCACCTAAACAACTCATGTCTTTAATCAATGAACTTCATTTGAATGATATTGGTGTCATCATGGATTTTGTTCCTGCACACTTTGTTCGTGATGCATTTGGACTCATTCAATTTGATGGAACACCGCTCTATGAATATCCTAAACCTGAAGATGCTTACTCCCAATGGGGAACCATGATGTTTGATGTGTGGAAAGATGATGTGCGCAGTTTCTTGCTTTCTGCGGTTTCCTTTTGGTGTGAAACCTATCACATTGATGGTATTCGTTTTGATGCGATTGCGAACTTGTTGTTTTGGGAAGGGAATAAGCAACGTGGGGCCAATGAAGGGGCACTGGCGTTCATTAAACGCATGAATTACTTGCTTCATGAGCGTTTTCCAAACGTCATGTTGATTGCGGAAGATTCTTCAGACTTTCCTGGTGTGACCACCCCGACCCTGTATCATGGGTTAGGATTTGACTACAAATGGGATTTAGGGTGGATGAATGACACCTTAAAGTATTATGGACTCGATCCAATCTATCGTCAGTATCATCATCATCAACTTACCTTCTCCATGGCATACTTTTATTCAGAACGTTTCCTCATGCCTCTTTCACATGATGAGGTAGTGCATGGTAAAGGCACCATCATCAATAAAATGTGGGGAAATTATGAACAGAAGTTTGCTCAGGTGAAGAATCTTTATGGTTATATGATGGCTCACCCTGGGAAGAAGCTCAACTTCATGGGCAATGAATTAGCCCATTTTAGAGAGTGGGATGAAAACAAAGAATTGGATTGGCATTTACTGCAGTATTCTCGTCATTATTCATTCAATCGTTTCTTTAATGACTTAAATAAAGTGTTACTCCATCATTCAGCACTTTATCGATATGATTTTGATCCTAAAGGATTCAAATGGATTGATGCGGACAACGCACAACAATCCATCTATTCCTTTATCCGTGAGGATGAGGTGAGTGCGATTGTGGTGGTGCTTAACATGACTCCACAAGCGTATGATCACTATGATTTGGGTGTTCCTTATCATGGTCGATACGTTGAACTCATTAACTCTGAAAAAGACATTTATGATGGGTGCAACATGTGTAATTTCACACCAGTGATGAGCAGTGATACTCCTGCACATCACATGCCACATTCCATTCATATTCGAATTGCACCATTTGCGGCAATCTACTTTGAATTGAAGAAGTAACATTAACATTTGTCACACAAGCGATAATTTGGTATGATAGCAAAGGTTTAGAGGAGGAAATTATGTTTCAAAACAAAACCGATTTTAAGCGTGACTTTGTAAAGCGCATCGAAGAAAAGTATGGACGCTCTTTAGAACAATCTCACGTGAGTGAACGCTACATGATCCTTGGTGACATGGTTCGCGATTATGCTTCCATTCATTGGAAGGGCAACAAAGAAGAAATCGCGAAAAAAGGCGATAAGCAAATGTACTATTTTTCAATGGAATTTCTCATTGGAAGATTAATGACCAACAACTTACAAAACCTAGGCATTTATTCTACTGTGAAGGAAGGACTTAATGATCTAGGGATTGATTTACATGAACTTGAACTGCTTGAGTCTGATGCGGGCTTAGGTAATGGTGGATTAGGACGCTTAGCTGCGTGCTTCTTGGATTCACTCGCATCCATGGCACTTCCAGGGCATGGTGTTTGTTTAAGATATGAATATGGATTATTCAAACAACTCATTGTGAATGGAGCTCAAGTGGAAGTTCCTGACCAATGGATGAAATTGGGTAACGTATGGGAAATCCGCAAACCAAAACATGGCGTTGATGTTAAGTTTTGGGGTCGTGTGGAAATGCGCAAAGATGAAAAAGGACGTGTGATCTTTGAT